>NZ_SOKV02000016.1:0-70931 GCF_004407025.1 Paracoccus sp. DMF | reverse complement strand
TAGGCCGCGGCACAAACACCCGCAAGAGGGAAAGTGACGGAACCATGAAATTTTCCAGCAAACATATGAAACATAAAGGAAAATTCAGGAAAGGATTTGTTCCGCCGAGGAACATCTGCCCGCCCGACACGGGTTCCTCATCGCCCCTGCCCGCCCGGAACCCCAGCAAACGCCGGGGGAATCGCCAGGCCCGCCGATTCCGACACGGGAATCGGCGGGCCGCGGAATCACAGCCCGCGCGCGATCACCATGCGCTGCACCTCGCTGGTGCCCTCGTAGATCTGGCAGACCCGCACATCGCGATAGATGCGCTCGACCGGGTAATCGGCCAGGTAGCCATAGCCGCCATGGATCTGGATCGCGGCCGAGCAGACCTTTTCGGCCATTTCCGAGGCGAAGAGCTTGGCCATCGAGGCCTCGCGCAGGCAGGGCTTGCCCGCCTCGCGCAGGCTCGCCGCGCGCAGCACCATCAGCCGGGCCGCGTCGATCTGCGTCGCCATGTCGGCCAGCTTGAAGGCCACCGCCTGGTGCTCGGCAATCGGCCGGCCGAAGGTCACCCGCTCGCGCGCATAGGCCAGCGCCGCCTCATAGGCGCCGCGCGCCATGCCGACCGCCTGCGCCGCGATGCCGATGCGCCCGCCTTCCAGGTTCGACAGCGCGATCCTGTAGCCCTCGCCCTCAGCGCCGAGCCGATTCTCGGCCGGCACCCGCATGGCCGAGAACGCCAGCGCGCAGGTATCCGAGCTATGCTGCCCCAGCTTCGTCTCGACCGAGACCACCTGATAGCCCGGCGTCTCCGTCGGCACGATGAAGGCGGAGATGCCCTTCTTGCCGGCCTCGGGATCGGTCACCGCAAAGACGATCACCACCGAGCCATTCTTGCCCGAGGTGATGAACTGCTTGGCGCCGTCGATGACGTAATCCGCGCCCTCGCGCCGCGCCCGCGTCTTCAGCGCCGAGGCATCCGACCCCGCCCCCGGCTCGGTCAGCGCAAAGCCCCCGATCCACTCGCCCGCGGCCATCCTGGGCAGGAACCGTTCCTTTTGCGCATCGGTGCCGAAACGCAGGATCGGCACGCAGCCGACCGAGCTATGCACCGACATGATGGTCGAGCACGCCCCGTCCGCCGCGGCAATCTCCTCCAGCGCCAGGGCATAGGCCACCATGCCGGTTTCCGAGCCGCCATGCGCCTCGGGCACCAGCATGCCCAGGAAACCCAGGGCCCCCATCTCGGTCAGCTCCTCGCGCGGGAACTGATGCGCGCGGTCGCGGGCGGCGGCGCCGGGCGCCAGCCGCTCTTGCGCGAAATCGCGGGCGGCCTCGCGGATCGCCTCCTGTTCCTCGGTCAGGATCATGGCAGCACCTCCACCGCCATGGCCGTCGCCTCGCCGCCGCCAATGCAGAGCGTGGCGATGCCGCGCCCGCCGCCCTGCCCCTCCAGCGCCGAAAGCAGCGTCACCAGCACCCGCGCGCCCGAGGCGCCGATGGGATGGCCCAGCGCGCAGGCGCCGCCGTTCACGTTCACCACGTCATGCGCCAGGCCCAGATCGCGCATCGCCGCCATGGCGACCACGGCGAAAGCCTCGTTGACCTCGAACAGGTCGTAATCGCCCAGACCCGTGCCGGTCCGCTCCAGCAGCCGGCGCACGGCACCGATGGGCGCGGTCGGGAACAGGTTCGGCTTGTCGGCGAATGTCGCGTGGCCGATGATCCGCGCCCGCGGGGTCAGCCCGCGCCGCTCGGCCTGCGACTGGCGCATCAGCACCAGCGCCGCCGCCCCGTCCGAGATCGAGCTGCTGTTCGCCGCCGTCACCGTGCCATCCTTGCGGAAGGCCGGCCTCAGCCCGGGGATCTTGTCGAGCCGCGCCTTGCCCGGCTGTTCGTCGATCGCGACCAGCGTGTCGCCGCCGCGGCTCTTGACCGTCACCGGCGCGATTTCCGCCGCGAACCGCCCCTCGGCAATCGCCTTCTGCGCCCGGGTCAGCGAGTTGATCGCGAATTCGTCCTGCGCCTCGCGGGTGAACTGATAGGCCTCGGCGCAATCCTCGGCGAAGGTGCCCATCAGCCGGCCCTTGTCATAGGCATCCTCGAGCCCGTCCAGGAACATGTGGTCCAGCACCTGGCCATGCCCCATGCGGTAGCCGCTGCGCGCCTTCGGCAGCAGATAGGGCGCGTTCGACATGCTCTCCATGCCGCCCGCGACCACGACATCGGCCGAGCCAGCCAGCAGCAGGTCATGGCCCAGCATCGCGGCCTTCATGCCGGATCCGCACATCTTGTTGACGGTCGTCGCCCCGGCCCCCAGCGGCAGGCCCGCGCCCAAGCCCGCCTGGCGTGCCGGCGCCTGGCCCTGGCCGGCGGGCAGCACGCAGCCCATGATGATCTCGTCCACCGCCTGCGGGTCGAGCCCGGCCAGGGCAGCCCGGATCGCGGTCGCGCCCAGCGCGGCGGCCTCGACCCCGGCGAAATCGCCCTGGAAGCCGCCCATCGGCGTGCGCGCCGCGCCGGTGATGACAATCGGATCGCTGCTCATTGTCGGATCTCCTGATTTCGGGGCGCCATCACTTCGGCGCCATGCGCAGCGCGCCATCCAGCCGGATGACCTCGCCATTCAGATAGGCATTCTCGACGATATGGCGCACCAGCGCCGCATATTCGCCCGGATCCCCCAGCCGCGAGGGGAAAGGCACCGTGCCGCCCAAGGACTCCTGCACCTCTTGCGGCAGCCCGGCCATCATCGGCGTGGCAAAGATGCCGGGTGCGATGGTGACGACGCGGATGCCGTGCCGCGCCAGCTCGCGCGCGGCGGGCAGGGTCAGCGCCGCGACACCGCCCTTCGAGGCGGCATAGGCCGCCTGCCCGATCTGCCCGTCATAGGCGGCAACCGAGGCGGTGTTCACCACCACCCCGCGCTCGCCCCCGGCATTCGGCGCATTCTTCGCCATGGCATCGGCCGCCAGCCGCAGCATGTTGAAGGTGCCGACCAGGTTGATCTGGATGGCGCGGGCAAAGCTCTCCAGCCGGTGCGGCCCGTCGCGGCCAACGATCTTCTCGCCCGGCGCCACGCCGGCGCAGTTCACCGCCACGTCGATGCGGCCGAAATCCGCGACCGCCGCCGCCACCGCCGCCGCGCCGTCCTCGGCGCTGGTCACGTCGCAGCGCAGGAAGCGTGCCGCCGCGCCCAGTTCCGCCGCGACCGCTTCGCCGGCCTCGGCATTCACGTCCAGCACCGCGACCCGCGCGCCGGTGCCGGCCGCCATCCGCGCCACCGCCGCCCCCAGGCCCGAGCCCGCGCCGCTGACCAGAAACACCTTGTCCCGAATATCCATGTCTTACGCCTTCGCCTGTTTCTCGACTTCCGCCCTGCGCAGGATGAAGCGCTGGATCTTGCCCGAGGGCGTCTTCGGCAGCTCGCTCACGAAGTCCAGCAGTTTCGGCCAGGCATGGGCCGAGAGCCGGCGCTTGACATGGCCCTGCAATTCCTCGCGCAGCGCATCCGTCCCCTCGACCCCGTTCGCCAGGATGACGAAGGCCTTGACGATCTCGGTCCGCTCGGGGTCGGGCACGCCGACCACCGCCGCCTCGATCACCGCCGGATGCTCGATCAGCGCGCTTTCCACGTCGAAGGGCCCGATGCGATAGCCCGAGCTTGTAATCACGTCATCCGCCCGGCCGATGAAGCTGACCGAGCCGTCGGGCTCGAATTCGACGGAATCGCCGGTGGAATAATAGCGCCCCGCCAGTTTCGGCTGGTTCAGATAGCCGGAAAACCACATCAGCGGCGACTGCTCCAGGTCGATGGCCAGCACGCCGGGCTGGTTCGGCCCCAGTTCGCGCCCCGCCTCGTCCAGCACCACCACGCGATAGCCGGGCATGGCCAGCCCGGCCGAGCCCGGACGCACCGGATGCTCCAGCCCGTGGTGGTTGTTCACGCACATGCCCATCTCGGTCTGGCCGTAATGGTCATGGATCGGCACCGCCAGGTGCTCGGCGAACCAGCGGATGATCTCGGGGTTCAGCGGCTCGCCGGCGGAGCTGACCACGCGCAACCGGCCCTTGACCGCGGCGGCCGCCTCCGGCCCGGCCGCGATCAGCATCCGGTAGGCGGTGGGCGAGCCCGCGAGGTTCGTCACCCCCAGCCGCGCGATCAGCCCATAGGTCGTGTCGGCCGTGAACCCGCCCTCGTACAGGATCGTCGCCTGCCCCAGCAGCAAGGGGCCGGTCAGCGCGTAATAAAGCCCATAGGCCCAGCCGGGGTCGGCGATGTTCCAGAACACGTCGTCCTCGCGCAGGTCCACCGCCTCGCGCATATAGGCGCCAAAGGCCAAGAGCGCCCGCAGCGGCACCGGCACCCCCTTGGGCAGGCCGGTCGTCCCCGAGGTCGACATCATCATGAACAGATCCTCGCCCCGCCGCATCGCCGGCTCGAACCGGTCCGAGGCCGCGTCGAGGCCGGCGCGGAAATCCACGTCGCTCGCCGGCACCGCCTCGCCCACCGTGGCGACCAGCGGATGGTCGGGGATCTCGTCCAGCTTGGGCCGCTGGGCGGAATTGGTCACCACCAGCCTGGCGCCGCTGGTCGCCAGCCGGTGCTCGATCGCCTTGGGCCCGAAGGCGGTGAACAGCGGCTGATAGACCGCCCCCAGCCGCCAGGCGCCCAGCACCACCGCGACCAGCTCGACCGTGCGTGGCAGCAGCCCGGCCACCACGTCGCCCGGCTTCACGCCCTTGTCGCGAAACAGGTTCGCGGCCCGCGCCGACAGGTCGCGCAATTCCTCGAACGTATACTCCCGCAACGCGCCTTCGGCCGAGACGCAGCGCAGCGCCACCCGGTCCGCGCCGCAATGCCGGTCGCAGCATTCGACGCAAGCGTTCAGGCCGCCTTGCAGATCGCCCTGCAAGCCTTCCATCGCCGCCTCGATGCTGAACCGCGCCACGGCCTGCTCATAACCCGGCCGCGACCGGGCGAGATCCTTCGCCACCATATGTTCCTCCACTCAACGCCCAACCCAAGCTTGGCGCGGCTCCTCCGAGTTCCCGGCCAGCTTAGCGCGCTCGGCATTGCAAACAATGTCATTCCCGGCCAGATTATCTGATCGGTTTTGCAAGATGGACCGCCCGTGGAACGCCGCATGATCTCGCCCGGCTTCGTCGAGGACGCGCTGGGTTGCCTCTATCGCCGCCGCATCGACCCGGCGCCGCTCCTGGCCGCGGCCGGCATCCACGACCGCGGCCAGCCGGTCTCGAACGTGCAATACGGCCGGCTCTGGCTCGCCATCGCGGATGCGGTCGGCGACGAGTTCTTTGCCGAGGGCGCGCGGCCCATGCGCCCGGGCAGCTTCAAGCTCCTGTGCCAGGCGACCGTGCATGCCGGCACGCTGGAGAACGCCCTGCGCCGGGCGCTGCGTTTCCTCGCCGTGCTGCTCGACGACCCGACCGGCAGCCTGTCCGTGCAGGACGGCTTGGCCGAGATCCGCCTGACCGACCGCGCCGCGCCCCGCCGCGCCTTCGCCTATCGCACCTATTGGCTGATCCTGCTCGGGCTGATGTGCTGGCTGATCGGCCGGCGCATCCCCTTGATGCGGGTCGATTTCGCCTGCGCCGCGCCCGAGGATCGCGGCGACTACCTGCAGTTCTTCGGCGCGCCGGTGCATTTCGACCAGCCCGCCAGCCGCCTGACCTTTGCCGCCAGCTACCTGCCCTTGCCGATCATTCGCCAGGAAAAGGCGCTGCAAGGCTTCCTGCGCGGCGCGCCGGCCAATATCCTGATCCGCTATCGCCACGACCAGGGGCTGACCGCCCGCATCCGCGCCCGGCTGCAGGCAACGCCCCCTGCCGACTGGCCCGATTTCGACCGCCTCGCCGCCGATCTGCGCCTGTCGCCCGCCACCCTGCGCCGCCGCCTGCGCGCCGAGGGCCAGGGCTACGGCGCCATCCGGGCCGAGATCCGCCTGCGCGCCGCCCGCCAGCTGTTGCGCGACACGCCCCTCAGCGTGGCCGAGATCGCGCATCGGCTGGGCTACGGCGAACCCAGCGCCTTCCACCGCGCCTTCCTGAAACAGGCCGGCATCCCGCCCGGCGCCTTCCGCCGGCTCAGCCCGCCAGCACCCACAGCCGAAAGCGCCGCGCCCCGGTGATCTCGCGGGCAAGGCCCATGTCGCGCAGCCGGACCAGCAACCGCTCGGCGGTGTCGCGGCTGATGCCGGCCAGCCCCTCCAGCATCGAAGCACTCAGGATCGGATGCGCGGCCAGCGCCGCGACGACACGGGCGGGGTTCTCGCCCTTGATCCGCGCCACGGCGGCCAGCGCCCGCGCCTGCCAGTCGGCGACCCGCACCAGCTCCTGCCGCGCCTCGACCAGCCCCGCCGTCACCGCCGCCAGGTGCCGCCCCATGCGCTCGGGTACCGGGCCGCCGTCGACCCAGACCCCGCGCCCGTGCCGGCCGAAGGGCACGAAGCGCAGCGCCTCGCAGCCCGCCGCCATGTCGCGCGCGGTCCAGACCGCCGGTTCGGCCAGCACCTCGGGCGCCGACAGCCCGCAGATCCGCCAGGCCATGCGCAGCGCCGGCCCCCGCGCCAGCGGCGCCACCGCAGCCAATCCCACCGCCATGTCGTGGAACTCCGCCGCCGCCGCGTCGAAACTGCCGCCCGTGGGCCGCGTCGCCAGCATCTCGTCCAGCCCCGAGACCTCGGCCCGATGCAGCCCCAAAAAGCCGCGCAGGTCGGCCGGATTGCCCTGCCCCTCCAGCCGCCGCAAGCCCCAGCGCGCCAGCCGCATCGCCTCCAGGTCGGCGCCGGCCCGCGCCTCCATCAGGTCGCGACCGATCTCCTCGCGCTGCAAGGGCGTGCCCTGCGCCCAGAGCATCGCCTCAAGCTCGATCAGCGCCAGCCGGGTCACGGCACCCGCCCGCGCCTCGGCCGGCAGCGCCGCCAGCATGCCGTCCAGCCGCCCCAGCGCCAGGCTCGCGCGCGCCAGCGCCTCGGCCAGCCCCGCCTGCGCCGCACCCCAGGCAGCCGCGTCGAAAAGCTGGCCAGGGGCCGCTTTGCCGTGATAGGATGGGTCAGGATCGGACGGCACGCCTGCTGCCTCGCAATGCTTCATATCCGCAGAATAAGCCGATCCCGCGGTCTACCGGAAGCCCCCATTCAGCTGTCGGGGCAGATCACCGCCACGCCGGGAAAATAGCTCTGGTAGCGGCCGCGATCCCGGGTCAGCAGCCGATAGCCCCGGATCGCGGCATGGGCGCCGATATAGAAGTCGGGCAGCGGCGCCTGCCGGCTGCCACCGCGCCGACGATAGGCCAAAAAGGCCTTGCCGGCAAGGAAGGCCGCCGGCCAAGGCAGCGGCTCGCGGTGGAACACGTCCTCGGGCAGCACGGCGTCCAGCGTCTCGATGCGGCTATGCGCGACCGAGACCTCGGCATAGATCAGCGGGTTGATGACCAGCCGCGCGCCCTGCCCCAGCATCGACAGCATCCGCGCCGACCAGCCGCCCCAGCGCGGATCGTCGGTCGCAATGTCGATCAGGATATTCGCATCCACCAGGACCGGAGTCATTCCCGGGTCAGCGCCATGATCTGGTCGGTGGAAAGCCCGGTGTCGGCGCTGCCGCGCAATCCGGCCAGCGCCGTCTCCAGCCGGCGGCCGCGGCTGTCGCCTGCGCTATCGGCGGCGACCACGCGCACCACGCCATCGTCGCCGATCAGGAATTCGACCTCGGTCCCAGGCTGGAAGCCGGCGAAATCGCGGACTTCCTGCGGGATGGTGACCTGGCCCTTGATGGTGATGCGCATGGCGATTCTCCTCGGTATTACCGCCAGTATTACCACGCGCACCCCCGCCTCGCAAGCCTTCCCCGCGGGAAGACGGCGCGACCTTCCCCGTGGGGAAGGCCCGCCAAGCATGGCTAGTCGAGGCTCTCCAGCATGGCGCGCACCGCCGCCTCCAGCCGCCGCCGGTCCACGGCGGTAAAGTCGCGCGGCAGCCGGATCTCCAGCCGGCCGTTTGCGGCGGTGCATTTCGCGCTGCCCTGCGGCCGCTCGATCTGGAAGGTGGTGCGCGCCTTCCCCGCGGGGACGGTCGGGGCCGAAGCGCGCGGCGCGGGCTTGGCCGCATCCTCGTCGCCGCCCTGCCCCGCATAGCGGCGCAGGATCTCCAGCTCGTCCTTGATGCTGCGCGTGTCCCAGTCCTTCAGCTCGGCCCGGATCGCCGCCGCCGTGCCCGGCACCTCGTCCAGCCGCTGCGACAGCGCCAGCCCCAGCGCGCGCGGGATCTCGGGCGCATACATCAGCGTCTCGCCCAGGCTTTCCATCAGCCGAATGAAGCTGCGGATATAGCTGCGCTTCTGATAGCCGGCCGATTTGAACAGGATCGCCACCGCCTTTTCCGGGTCGTGCTCTTCGGTCATCGGGTCCATGGCGTAATGCAAGGCCAGCTGCGCCATCTCGGCAAATGAGATGTCCTTGCGCACCAGGTTCTCGTCGACCATGCGGCGATAGAGGCTCTCCAGCTCGTCGCCCCGCGCCGCGATCCCGGCCGGGATCCGGCCCCAGGTCTCGGCATCGCCGGTCTCCTCCAGCAGCTGGCGATAGGCCGACAGCCGGCGCCAGCCCTGGATCAGTTCATAGCGGCCGTCGCCCGCCGGCTCGACCCGGATCGGGTTCGACAACCCGATGTCGCGGATCGACTCGACCAGTTCGGCCAGTTCGTAATCGGCACCCGGCGCGCGGTCGCGGATCAGCTTGCGGGTGTCGATCGCGTCCAGCGGGATCATGTCGGTGATCAGCCCGGCGCGCTTCAGCCGCACATGCTCCTGCGCCAGGGCGTCGTTCTCGGCCCGGATCTGCGCCTCCAGCCGGGCGCGGTCGCGCGTCGACTCGGCGGTTTCGTTGATCGCGGTCGCCATCGGGCCCCGGCGCTGCTCGCGCTCATCCTTCCCCGCGGGGAAGTCAGCAGGCGGTTCCGCCGCCGGCTCGTCCGGCATGTCGATTTCAAAGACGCGACGCTTGCGACTCATGCCTCACCCTCCAGCTTGTCCCAGGCCGCGACCAGGCGCGTCCGGAATTCCTCATAGGCCTGGTCGAAGGTGGCGCGCGCCCGGCGCCAGGTGCCGCGCGTCATCTCGCGATAGTCGATCTCGTAGATCGAGGACAGGAAACGGCCCGACTGCTCCACCGCCCGGGTCAGTTCGATCGGATGCTCGGCCATATGCTCGCCGAACACCTGCTTGAAGGCGCCGAACATCGCCTGGTGCAGCTCGTTCGAGGGCTCATAGCGCGTCATCAGGAAGCGGATGTCGGCAAAGGCTTTCGGCAGCTTGATCTTCCCCGTGGGGAAGTTGTCGAAGCCATGCGCCAGGTCCTCCAGCGCCTCGGACAGCTGGCCGATGAAGCTGGTGGTCGAGTCGTATTCCCAATAGCCGGGCCCCGAGGGGATATAGAGCATGTCGGCGGCAAAGACCGCGTTCATCGACTGGTAGCCGATCGCCGGCGGGCAATCGAACAGGATCAGGTCATAGGCATCGTCCGCCAGGCTATCCAGGAAGCGCGACACCGCGCCGAAGAAGGTCCATTCCGGATTCAGGTGCCGGTATTGCGCGCTGGCGAACTCGACGAAGGCGGCATTGGCGCAGCTGGGGATGATGTCGATGGTGGACCAGGCGGTCGGCTTGATGAAATCGGCCGGGCGCAGGCTGCCCAGGCCCATGGCGCGGATCGAGGTCGGCAGCTTGCGGCGGGGCAGGGCGGTCCCCGACTCGGCGCCGGCGGCGGCATTGTTCATGCGGTCCGTCTCGCGCTCCAGGTCGCGCGCCATGATGCCCCAGACGGTGTGGTCCTCGCCGACGTCGGTCAGGCCCATGGAATGGCTCAGCGTCGCCTGCGGGTCGAAGTCGACCAACAGCACGCGATAGCCGTCCAGCGCCGCGGCATGGGCGAAATGCAGCGCCACCGTGGACTTGCCGGCGCCGCCCTTGAAGTTGGCGATGGCGGCGCGAAAGGCGCGCTTGCCCTCCGGGCGATAGGGCATCAGCGTCTTGCGGTTGATCCGCACCCGCCGGCGCAGCTCGTTGATCTCGTCAAGCGAGAACCAGCGCTGGCGGCCGTCCTCCTCGACTTCCCCGAGGGGAAGGTTCGGATCCGCGGCCAGCTTGCCGCGAAAGGTCGACTGGTTGATGCGAAAGATCAGCTCGGCCACCTCCCAACTCGAGAAGCGGCGCAGGGTCTTCTCATTGGCCGGGCTGAAGGTCTGGCGCCGGATCCAGCCCTGCATCTTCAGCGATTGCGCCTGCAGCTTGGCGAGGTCTTCATGCGTATACATAGGATGCCTGTATTTATTAGGACGCAGATTTCGTTCCAATCCGCTTTTACGCCGGATTTGCGCTTTTGGCAAAAGCCGTTTTAACTGAAAGCGTCAAAGCCCGGAAAACCCGGGATTTCCAGCCCCTGCCGGCCGAATCGCCCAGGCCTCCGGCTCGGGGCAGCACGCCGATCCCGCGGACGAAAAGGAGGACACATCGTCCGCTTCGCCGCCGGATTGGGGGACAAAAGACCCGCAATGAGGGACGCCCAGCGAGTCCCCCTATACCATTGATACCGTTTTTTTCTTTGATGATCGGGGCTGGAATTTGGCTCTGCCGGCAAAGCGCTTGACAGAATCGGGAAACAGGACGCAAATGAGCTCCAGATGGCGAAAAGCGTTTCAGACGACAGCAGATCGTCAGCGCCATCCCGGGGTCACCGTCAAAAGGCGGGGCCTCTTCGAGCAGTGAATGAAGGCATCCGGCGCCAGCCGGGGACAGGACGAGCCATGCAGGTGATCCGTGCCGTCGGTCGGGAGGCCGCGGCCAAGAAATATGATTTGCTCAGCGCGATGATGGCGCATGGGCTGGCCGGCGACAAGCATCGCCAGCGGCTGATCCTGCGCCTGATGGCCCTCATCACCACCCGCTACAACTGGCAGCGCGACGAGCTGACCATCGGCCAGCGCGAGATCGCCCGGCTGTGGTGCGTCGATGAACGCACGGTGAAACGCGAAATGGCCAAACTGCGCGCGCTCGGCTGGCTCGAGATCAAGCAGCAGGGCGCGCGCGGCCGCGTCTCGGTGCTGGGGCTGAACCTCGACCGCATCCTGCTGGACACCAAGCCGGAATGGGCCAACATCGGCCCCGATTTCGTCGCCCGCATCGGCGGCGAGACCGCGCCTTCCGCCAGCAATGTCGTGCCGCTGCACCGCGCCGAGCCCGCCCTGCCGGTCGAGCCCGGCAGCCTCTGGGGCGAGGCCCGGGCGCGGCTCGCCGAAGAGGATCGCGCGCTGTTCGACGCCTGGTTCGCCGGCCTGGCCGAGGCGGGCGTCGCCGGCGATTGCCTGACGCTGTTCGCCCCCAGCCGATTTCACGCCAGCTATGTCGAGACGCATCTGATCGAGCGGCTGCGCATCGCCGTGCGCCGCTGCGACGGCCGCATCGCCAAGGTGCGCGTGCTGGGGCCGTGAGCCGCTCAGGCCTCGTCCAGCCGCCAGCGGCCCAGGGGCAGGTGCGTGGTCAGGCCCTGCAGGCTGTCGATCAGCACCAATTCGTCGACATGCCAATGGATCGGCGGCACCAGCCGCAGCGATTCCGGCAGCGCCCGGCCATAGGCGGCGGTGACATGGGGGGTGACATACATCGCCGGCAAGGGCCAGCCGGAGGGCGCAAAGCGGCGGCGGATGGCACGGGCCAGCGCGTTCGGCGTCGCCTCCTGGCCCCGGGTGGTAAAGACCAGCGGCCGGCGCCGCGCCGCGCGGTTGCCGAAATTGGCGATGCGGTCGAAGGTGATGTCGAAGGCGGGAAAGCGGAAATCCTGCATCGGCCGGTTCAGGAACCCGGCCAGCGCCGCATCGACGATCTCGGCCTCGGCGACCATCTGGATGGTCATGTGCAGCACCCTGTGCCGCAAGGGCGCGGAAAAGCCGCCAAGACGCCAGACCTCGGCCATGCGCGCCGCCACCGGCTCGGGCGGCACGGCGGCGAAGAAGATCTTGTGCGCGGGACCGGCCTGCGGAAGGGGCTGCGACTTGTCCATGAACATGGCGATTCCTCTCTGGCTGGCCTCCAATATTAGAACATAACCAGAACAAACGCCAGCACTGCGCCGTGCCTTTCTTTCTTGTCCAAATATCCCGGGGGTCCGGGGGCGGCGCCCCCGGCCGCGCGCGGGCCGCCGGGAATCAGCCTTCCGGCGACTGCCAATGCGCGCATTTCGCGGTCTGGCCCAGGCCCGGGTTCAGGCTGTTCGTCGGGTCGAGCCGGCGATAGAAATCCGCGAGCGCGGGCTTGGCCCGGTAGAGATGGCCGACATTGTGCTCGGCCGGGTATTCGGCGCCGCGGGCGTCCAGCAGCCGCCACATCGCATGCTCTACCGCCAGGCAGTCCTCGCCCTTCTTCACCGCGTAATCCTGATGGAAGACGTGGCAGAAGAAATGCCCGTAATACAGCTTCCTGGCGAGCTTCGCGTCCAGCTCGGGCGGCAGCCGTTCCAGCCAGTCGCGGCTGTTGCGGGGCAGGGCGATGTCCAGCGCCACGATATCCTCGACCTCGCGGGCATGGATGGCGCGGTAGCGCACCGCGGCGCCGGCCACGGCGAAACGGTGCAGAAAGGCGGCCCGGCCTTCGTCGGGCGTGCATTCGAACATGGCGCCGCTGGCCGAGGGGAAGACCGCGGCAAGATGGTCGCGCGCCTCGGCGATGCCGGTGCCGCCCATGCGCAAGAGCAGGTGATGTTCATAGCGGTCGCGAAAGTGGTTCATCCGCGCTGGCAGGTGCTGTGGCATCAGCGCCGCGATCCCCTGCGCCAGCCGGTCCGACAGCGTGGTGCCCAGGCCCAGCCGCTCGGTCAGCGCATCGATCCGCGCCTTGGCGGCGAAAAGCGCGGGCATGCGGTCGGTGCCGGCGTGGCGGATGAACAGGAAGGTGTCCTTGCCGTATTTCGCCGCGATATCATAGGCATCGCGGTGGATATATTCGCCGGCGATCGGCAGGTTCGCGAAATGCGCCAGCATGTGACGGCGCAGCGCGGTCAGCTCGTCCGGGTCGTTGCTGCCGATATAGAAGACGGCGCTGTCCGTCTCGGCCGCGAATGTATCCAGCCGCACGGCAAAGACCGCGAGCTTGCCGGCGCAGCCGGCGCTTTCGCGCAGCCGGCGCGGATCGGCGTTGAAGCGGGCCGGGGTCGGGGCCGCGATGTCGCGGACATGCTCGGCATAGTCGCGGTCCGAGGCCCAGGCCTCGGTCGGCGCGGGCAGGGGCAGGTCGCCCGATTCGACGCGGGACAGGATCTGTTCCGGCGTGTCGCCCAGGTCGAGGCCCAGGTGGTTGACCAGCGCGACCGAGCCGTCGGCGCGCACCTCGGCATAAAGCGTCAGTTCGGTATAGGCCGGGCCGCGCTGGACCAGGGCGCCGCCGGAATTGTTGCAGATGCCGCCCAGAACCGAGGCGCCGATGCAGCTGGAGCCGATGACCGAATGCGGCTCGCGTCCCAGCGGGCGCAGGCGCTTTTCCAGCGCGTCGAGCGTGGCGCCGGGCAGGCACAGCACCTGCGCGCCGCCGTCGATCAGGTGGATGCCCTTCAGCCGCATGACCGAGATCAGCACGATCTCGCGGTCGTAATCGTCGCCCCAGGGGGTCGAGCCGCCGGTCAGCCCGGTATTCGCGGCCTGCAGGATCACCGCCCGGCCGGCGGTGACGGCGGCGTTGAGCACGCGCCACATCTCGACCAGCGAGCCCGGGCGCACCACGCAGGCGACCGGCCCGCCGCCATAGCGGAAGCCGCGGGTGAAGCGACGCGTGGCGCGGGTCGCGGTCAGCACATGCGCCGGCCCGACGATCTGGCGCAGCCGCTCCAGCAGGGCGGCGCGCGGCGCGGCAGCGTTTGGGGGGACGGGTGGGGTCATGGGTCTGGCTCCGGGTCGTCGCCGGTCCGTGGTAAAGTCAGTTGACCAGCGCCGTCAACCGGGAAAACCGATTGCACCATGGCCAATGCTGCGGCTAGTTTGACCTGCCGGCGCGGGGCCGGGGCAGGAGGCGCGGCATGGGCGACGAGAACCGGACGGCGGCCGAGGCTACGGCGCGCCATATCGAGGACCTGATCCTCGAAGGCTCGCTGCGGCCGGGCGATCCGCTGCTGGCCGAGCGCGACCTGGCGCTGCGGCTCAAGGTCTCGCGCCCGACGCTGCGCCAGGGGCTGAAGCTGCTGGAGCAGCGCGGCCTCTTGGTCGCGGAGGCCGGCGGCGGGCGGCGGGTGGCGCCGCTCGCGACCAGCTTCACCGATCCGCTGGTCGCGCTGATGGCCTCGCGCGCCGCGGTGGTCGAGGATTACCTGGAACTGCGCGCCACGCTGGAGGGCATGGCGGCGGGCCTGGCCGCGCGCCGCGCCAGCGACCTGGACCGCGAGACCCTGGCCGGCTGCATGCGGCGCATCGAGGCCGCCCATGAAGCCGCCGACCCGCGCGCCGAGGCCGAGGCGGACGTCGATCTGCATGTCGCGCTTTACGAGGCCAGCCACAATGTCGTGCTGCTGCAGATCATGCGGGCGCTGTCGGGGATGCTGCGTTGCGGCGTGTTCCACAACCGCGACACGCTCTATGCCCGGCCCGAGGTGCGCGAGGTGCTGCGGCGCCAGCACCGCGCCATCCATGACGGCGTGATGGCGCGCGACCCGCTGGCGGCCTCGGCCGCGGCCGAGGCGCATATGCGCTATACCCGCCAGGCGCTGGCCGAGATCGCCGCCGCCGAGGCGCGGCTGGACGTGTCGCTGCGCCGGATCGAGGGCGGCAGCCTGACCCCGCGCTGAGCCGCTTTGCCGGGCGCCGCTTCCATGCCATGATGGCCCTGCAATCAGGGAGGGAACGCGGATGGACAGGCTCGAGGCCCGGCTCGACGCGCTCGAAGGCCGGCTGATCGCGCATCGCCGGCTGCTGGCGCAGCTTCTGGCGCTGTCGCCGCCGGGCTTGCGCGCGGCGCTGCTGGAATGGCTGGAGGATCGCGAGATCATGCCGGACGGGCAGGAAGACCCCGGCGCGCTGGACCCCGAGGGCGCGGCGCTGGAGCTGGCGCTGTCGGACGAGATGCGGCTGATCCATGGCGCACTGACCACCGCGCAGGAGACGAGCGGGCAGGAGACAAAAACATATTAACTTTTCGCCTCGCATCGCGTAATGCGGCGCACGTTACCGCTAACATGCCGGTCGGACGGCGCGGTGACGCAAGGGATTTTGCTTGGGAGGAGATTTGATGAACGCGGTTGAACCCGTCTATGGCACCCCGGTGCTGCTCATGATCGCGGCGGGCGCGGTCCTGCTGCTGCTGGTTCTGATCATGCGCTTCCGGCTGCATGCCTTCGTGGCGCTGGTGCTGGTCAGCCTGATCACGGCCATGATCGCCGGCATCCCGATGGGCAAGGTCATTCCGACGCTGCTCGAGGGCTTCGGCTCGACGCTGGCGACGGTGGCGCTGCTCGTGGGCTTCGGCGCCATGATCGGCCGGCTGCTAGAGGTCACCGGCGGCGCGCAGGTGCTGGCCGACCGGCTGATCAACCAGTTCGGCGCCGAGCGCGCGCCGCTGGCCTTGGGCGTGGCCTCGCTGCTGTTCGGCTTTCCGATCTTCTTCGACGCCGGGCTGGTGGTGATGCTGCCGATCATCTTCAGCGTGGCGCTGCGCTTCGGCGGCTCGGTGCTGCTTTACGCGCTGCCGGCGGCCGGGGCCTTCGCGGTCATGCACGCCTTGGTGCCGCCGCATCCCGGCCCGGTCGCGGCGGGCGACCTGCTGGGCGCCGATATCGGGCTTTTGCTGATCGTCGGGCTGGTGGTGGCGATCCCGACCTGGTTCCTGGGCAGCTATCTGTTCAGCAAATGGGCCGGGCACCGCTTCGTGCTGCCGGTGCCGCAGATCCTGGGCGCGACCGAGGAAAAGCACGACCGCCGGCCGCCCAGTTTCGGCACGGTGCTGTTCGTGCTGCTGCTGCCGCTGGCGCTGATCTTTCTGAACACCGGGCTGAACACGCTGGCGACCATGGGTGCGATCGACGCCGAGGCAGGCTGGGTCACGGTGCTGCGGCTGGTCGGCCAGACCCCGGTCGCGCTGCTGATTACCGTCATCGTCGCCATGGCGCTGCTGGGCAAGGGCCGCAGCGCGGCCGAGGTCGAGAAGCTGATGGACGGCGCCCTGGGTCCGATCTGCGCCATCATCCTGGTGACCGGCGCCGGCGGCATGTTCGGCGGCGTCCTGCGCGCCAGCGGCATCGGCCAGGCCCTGGCCGGCAGCCTGGACAGCGTCGGCATGCCGCTGATCGTGGCGGCCTTCGTGATCGCGACCGCGCTGCGGGTGGCGCAGGGCTCGGCCACGGTGGCGCTGACCACCACCGCCGGGCTGATCGCGCCCACCGTCGCCGCGACCACCGGCCTTTCCGAGCTGGACCGCTGCTTCCTGGTCATCGCCATTGCCGGCGGCGCGACCGTGCTGAGCCATTTCAACGATTCGGGCTTCTGGCTGGTCGGGCGCTTTCTGAACATGGACGAAAAGACCACGCTGAAGACCTGGACGGTGATGGAGACGCTGCTCGGCGGCATCGCCTTCGGCTTTGCCCTGCTGGGCTGGTGGCTGCTGTGAGCGCGCCGATGCATATCGTGGTCATGGGCGTGTCCGGCAGCGGGAAAAGCACCACCGGCGGCGCGCTGGCCGAAGTGCTGGGCTGGCGCTTCATCGAGGGCGACAGCTTCCACCCGCGCGCCAATGTCGAGAAGATGGCGGCCGGTACGCCCCTGACCGACGCGGACCGCGCGCCCTGGCTGCAGGCGCTGGCGGCGGAGTTCGCCCGCAACGAGGCGGCGGGGGAAAGCTCGGTCATGGGCTGTTCGGCGCTGAAGCGCAGCTATCGCGACATCCTGCGCAGCGGCGCGCCCCGGGTGCGGTTCCTGCACGTGCATGGCACGCGGGCCATCCTGGAAGAGCGGCTGGCGCATCGCGAGGGGCATTTCTTCCCCGCGAAGCTGCTCGATTCGCAGCTTGCGACGCTGGAGATGCTGGGCCCGGACGAGGACGGCGTCGTCGTGGACATGGCGCTGCCGGTCGAGGAACAGGTCGCGCTGGCGCTGCGTCTGCTGGGGCTGACGTCGCAGGCGGCGTGATGGACCCGGCATGGCCCGCGCCGCGTTGGGCCCTGTCACTTGGGCCCTGTCACTTGGGCCCCGTCAATTGGGCATGTCCACCACGAGGAGAGCCGAGATGAGCTGGAACCCCGCGCTCGCGCCAGGTTGCCCCGATGCGATCGGCATCGACCAGATCGAGACCCTGATCGTGCCGCGTTCGCGCGACCTGGGCGGTTTCGAGGTGCGCCGCGCGCTGCCCGCGCCGCGCCGCCAAATGGTCGGGCCGTTCATCTTTTTCGACCAGGCCGGTCCGGCCGAGTTCCTGACCGGGCAGGGTATCGACATCCGCCCGCATCCGCATATCGGGCTGGGCACCGTCACCTATCTGTATCGCGGCGATTTCCACCACCGCGACAGCATCGGCAGCGACCAGGTGATCCTGCCCGGCGCGGTGAACTGGATGGTGGCCGGCAAGGGCGTCAGCCATTCCGAGCGCACCTCGGCCGAAGGGCGGTCGGGCCCGCACAGCCTTTACGGCATCCAGACCTGGATCGCGCTGCCCGAGGACCGCGAGGACATGGACCCGTCCTTCGAGCATCACGGCAAGGACACGCTGCCCCGGATCGAGGCCGAGGGCGTCGAGGCCAGGCTGATCCTGGGCCATGCCTATGGCGAGCGGGCGCCGGTGACGCTGTATTCGGACACGTTCTATCTGGACGTGGTGCTGCAACCCGGCGCGCGCTTCCCGCTGCCGGACGATCACGAGGACCGCGGGCTTTACATCACCGAAGGCTCGGTCCGCATCGCCGGGCAGGACTTCGAGGCCGGGCGGATGATGGTGTTCCGTCCCGGCGACCGCATCACCGTCGCCGCCGGACCCGCGGGCGCGCGGCTGCTGGCGCTGGGCGGCGCGACGATGAACGGGCCGCGCTATATCTGGTGGAATTTCGTGGCCTCGTCGCGCGAGCGCATCGAGCATGCCAAGGCGGAATGGCGCGCGGCCGACTGGGGGCAGGGGCTGTTCGACCTGCCGCCGACCGACCGCGACGAATTCATCCCGCTGCCGGATCGTTAGCCCTGAAGGCGGCATCAGGCCACCCTATGCGCATGCCCCCGGTGATCCTGATCGTCGATGACGATTGGTCCGGTCTTGCGCGGTGGGCGCGCTTCCACGGCCACGGAGATCACAATCTGCGTCAGAGCCCCAAACTGCCCCGATCGGCGCCCAGAGCTCACCCTCTCATGCAGTTTGCGCAGGGGCCTAGCTGACGGAGCTGATCCGCGGTGGAGGCGGGCCCGTAGAGGCCGAAGTCGGGCGGGCTGAACGGGCGGAGGCTCCAACGGCTCTGCGAGGGGCTATGAAGGCCGATTTTGCTCGGCTATGTTCAGGAAATCTCCAGAACTCCCGACGCTTGAACCAGCCGCATCCATGTCCGACGGAACGCCCCGCCATGATGCCCAGCCCGACCGGCGCGCCGGTCCAGACGCCCGAGACGGAACCGCCGCAGCGCATTCTCTTCGTCGAGGATGACCGCAAGCTCAGTGCTTTCCTGTGCCGCTATTTCGCCGAACAGGGCTACCTGGTCGAGGCGGCGCATGACGGGGCGGCGATGCGGCGGGCGTTGTCGGACAGGGGATTCGACCTCGTGGTGCTGGATGTCGGCCTGCCGGGGCGCGAGGACGGCTATGCCCTGGCCCGCGAGCTGAAGAAAGAGCGCGACATCGGTATCCTGTTCCTCTCGGCCCGGCAGGAGGCGCTGGACCGCATCGTCGGGCTGGAGATCGGCGCCGACGATTTCCTGGTCAAGCCCTTCGAGCCGCGCGAGCTTCTGGCCCGCATCCGCGCCATCCTGCGCCGCCTGCCAGCAGCCGCGAGCCCGGCGCGGGACGGCGCGGCGCGGCAGATCGGCTTCGACGGCTGGCTGCTGGATCTTGACGCCCGCGTGCTGCGGGACGCGCAGGGCAGGGTGCAGAGCCTGACCACGCAGGAATTCAACCTGCTCAGCGTGCTGGCGCAGCGGCCCGGCCGGGTGCTGAGCCGCGACCAGCTGCTGGACCTGACCGTCAGCCGCAACTGGGCGCCCTATGACCGCTCGGTCGATGTGATGATCGGCAAGATCCGCCGCAAGATCGGCGATGTCGGACCCGAGCCGCGCCGGATCCGCACCATCCGCGGCGCCGGCTACATGTTCTCGCCCGAGCCCTGATCCGGCGCGGGGCCGGGGCGCAGGCAGGGCAGGTCCAGCACCGCCCGCGCGCCGCCGGCCTCGGCATTGCCGATGCGGAAATCGCCGCCGCTGACCAGCGCCAGCTGCTGGATCATCGACAGGCCCAGCCCGGTCCCCTCGGGCTTGGTGGTGAAAAGCGGCTCTAGCGCATGGTCGAGCCCGCCGGCGTCGAAGCCCGGTCCGTCGTCCTCGACCGTCAGCCGCGCGTAATCGCCGCCGCGCCAGACATGGCGCAGCGCGATCCGCGCCCGGCCCCGGCCCTCGGTGGCATCGCGCGCATTGATCAGCAGGTTGACCAGCGCGGTGCCGATCTGGCCCGCATCGACCGGCGCCAGCAGCGGATGGTCGGGCAGGTCGCATTCGATCCGCATCCCGGCGCAAAGCGTGCGCGCCAGCATGGAGGCGGTGGTCCGGACCGGCAGGCGCAGGTCGCGCGGTTCGGGCGACAGGGCCGGCTGGCGGGCGAAGCCCATCAGCCGGGTGACCAGATCGCCCGCCGTCACGGCGGCGTCCAGCGCATCGCCGGCATAGGGCTTCAGCCCGTCCTGCGCCGGCAGCCGTTCGGCGATCACCGCCAGATTGGCCCGGATGACGGCCAGCATGTTCTTGAAATCATGCGACAGCCCGGCGGCCAGCTGCGAGGTGGCCTCGATCTGGCGCATCAGCGCCAGTTCGCGCTCGGCCCGCGCCTTGGCCGCGCGCAGTTCGACCAGCTGGAAGCAGCGCTCCAGCGCCCCCATCAGCTCGTCCAGGAAGAAGGGCTTGCGCAGATAGTCGTAGGCGCCCGCCTTCAGCGCCGCGACGGCGCTGTCCACCGAGGCATAGGCGGTCATGATCACCATGACCAGGCCGGGATGGCGGGCGTGCAGCCGCGCGGCAAGCTCGGTCCCGTCCTCGTGCCGCAGCCGGATGTCGATCAGCACCACCTCGACCGGCTCGGCCTCGAGCAGCGCAAAGGCCGAGGCCCCGTCCGGCGCGATGCGGCATTCCACGCCCTCGAGCGCCAGCGCGCGCGAGGTCGAGACGGCGAAGTCGCTGTCGTCGTCCAGGATCAACAGCCGCCGGGTCATGGCGGCTCGGCGATGCTCAGGCGCATGACCGTGCCCTCGGGGCCGGTGCGCGCGATCCAGGCGTCGCCGCCATGCAGTTCGGCGACGCGGCGCACCAGCGACAGGCCCAGCCCCACGCCGGAATCCTTGGTGGTGACCAGCGGGTCGAAGGCGCGGGCGCGGATCTCGGGCGCAAGGCCGGGGCCGTTGTCCTCGATCTCGACGATGCTGCGGCCCCCGTCGCGAAAGGCGCGCAGGATCACGCGGGGCACCCGGCCGGGCACCGATTCCGCCGCCTGCCAGCCGTTCTCGATCAGGTTGCGGATGGCGAATTGCAGCCGCGCCGGGTCGCAGCGCAGGCGCATCCTCTCGGGCACCTCCAGCGTGACATGGGGCGCGGCCGGATGTTCGGCCACCAGGGCCGAAAGCCAGTCGCGCAGATCGACCGGCACCGTCTCATGCGCGCCCTGGCGGGCGAAATCCAGCAGGATGTCGATGATCCGGCTGCAACGGGCGATGTTGCGGCGGATGCGCTGCACGTCCTCTTCGGCATCGGGGCCCAGGCCGGGGCTGCGCGAGAGCACCTCGACCGAGCTGGTGATGGTGCCCAAGGGGTTGCGCAGCTCGTGGCTGATCGTGGCCGCGACCTCGCCCACGGCGGCAAGGCGCTGGCGGATGGCCAGCTCGCGCTGGGTCGAGCCCAGCCGGCGCAGCGCGTCGATCAGGTCCTCCTCGGTCAGGCGGCGGCGCTCGTTCGCCATCACCGCCCAGAAGGCCAGCAGGGCCAGAAGCGGTGCCGAGCCCAGGAAGACATGCGCCACGACCTGCATGTCGCGCAGGCTGGCCGACAGGTGCCGCGCGAGCAGGTAGAGCATCCCGAGCCCGGCCATCAGCAGCGCGAAGACCGCCGCGACCTGCCAGGTCCGCCGGCCCAGCCGCGGCGGCATGCGGTGCAGCCGCAGGGCAGGCGCGGCGGGATCGACCGCGCCCGGCGCGCGGCCGCGCTTGCAGAAGTCGCGGCAATGCGGCTCGAGGCTGCAGCAGAGCGAGCAGATCGGCCGTTCGTAGAAGGTGCAATAGGCCATGTCGCGTGTTTCGTAGCCATGGCTGCAGATGGCGCAGTCGCAGCGGCTGCGGCGGCGGAAGACATGCGGCTCGCGCGCGATGAAGCCGCGGCCCTGCCGCATCAGGCCCAGGCCGGTCGCCGCGACCAGCGACAGGGCAAAGGCGATGGGCGCCGACCAGGCCTGCGCCATCGGCCCGCAAAGGCCGGCGTAAAGCGCCAGCCCCGCCAGCGCCCCCAGCGCCATGCCGCCGCAGCCGACCGGGTTGAAATCCGGCAGATGCGCGCGCCGGAACTCGATCCGCGCCGGGCTCAGCCCCAGCGGCTTCAGCACCGCCAGGTCGGCAAAGATCGCCCCCAGCCAAGCCAGCGCCAGGTTGGCATAGATCGCCAGCACCGCCTCGAGCGTGGCAAACACCCCCATCAGCATCAGCGCGCAGCTGATCGCGACATGGATCAGCAGCCAGATCAGCCGCCCGGGATGATAGCGCGCCACGCGCAGGAAGAAGTTCGACTGCGCCAGCGAGCCGGCATAGGCGTTGGTGACGTTGATCTTGACCTGCGCTAGCAGGATATAGGCCGTCGCCACCAGCAGCGCCATGCGCGGCCCGAACAGGTATTCGTAGGCGTGCCAGAACATGCCGATGGGCTCGACCGCGAATTCCGGCGCCATGCCGTCGCCGATGGCCAGCCAGACCAGGAAGCTGCCCATCAGCACCTTGGCGCCGCCGATCAGGATCCAGCCCGGCCCGGCCAGGATCAGCGCCCCCCACCAGCGCAGCCGCGTTGTGGCCTCGCGCGGGGGCAGGAAGCGCAGATAGTCCACCTGTTCGCCGATCTGCAGCGTCAGGGCGCAGAGCACGCCGATGGCGCCGCCCAGCGACAGCAGGCTGAAGGCGGGACCGGGCGCGGCCAGCCAGCGCGCCGCCGCATCGGGCTCGGCCCAGGCGATGGCGGCAAAGGGCAGCAGGGCCAGCACGATCCAGGGCAGCTGCGTCGCCACCTGGAAGCGCGAGATCGCAGTCATCCCGCGCGAGGCCACCGGCAGGATCGCCAAGGCCGACAGCAGATAGCCCAAGGGCAGCGGCAGGCCGAAGCAGACCAGCAGCGCCTGGCCGATGATCACCCCTTCGAGCGCGAAGAAGATGACGGTATAGGTGGCATAGATCAGCGACGTGATGGCCGAGCCGATATAGCCGAAGCCCGCGCCCCGCGTCAGCAGGTCCATGTCCACATTGGCCCGCGCCACATGATAGGCGATGGGCAGACTGGTGACGAAGATGAAGGCCGAGGCGATCAGCACCGCCACCACCGTCACATGCACGCCCCAGGACAGGGTCAGCGCCGCCCCGATCGCCTCGAGCGCCAGGAACGAGATGCCCCCCAGCGCGGTATGGGTGATGGTGGCGGGGCTCCAGCGGCGGTGGCTGGCGGGGGCGTAGCGCAGCGCGTAATCCTCGATGGTCTCGTCCGCGACCCAGGACTGATAGCTGCGCGGCGCGGGCTCCAGGCCGGGAAAGCCGCTTGCGTCCCGCGGCGGCAGGTCGGCTTCCGCGATGGCGCTGTGCCTGTTCATCGCTCCCCCCGGGGCCGCTCCTCCTGCGGCCGCCGCCGCCAGCCTAGCGGGCTTTGCCCGGGCTGGGAATTGCCCTTGCCTGCATGGCGCCGCGAAACCCCGCGTCGCGCAAGCGCCGGTTACAAGAAATTACATTTTCCCGGCTTGCGGCATGCATGGCGATTACATGCCCGACCCAGGCTGGCGGCGGGGCCGGCCTGCCCGCCGGCCCGCAAGGAGGGAGGAGAACATGTCGAAAACCGTATTCAAGGTGGATCTCAACACGGCCCCCGAACAGGCCACGCAAAAGCCGCACAACCGCTGGCATCCCGACATCCCGATGGTCGAGACCTTCAAGCCCGGCGAGGTGCTGCGCGTCGAATGCTACGACTGGACCGGCGGCCAGATCGGCAACAACGACAGCGCCAACGACATCCGCGACGTGGACCTGACGCGGGTGCATTACCTGTCCGGTCCCTTCGGCTTCGAGGGCGCCGAGCCGGGCGACCTGCTGGTGGTCGACATTCTCGACATCGGCGCGCTGCCCGAGTCGCGCTGGGGCTTCAACGGGCTCTTCGCCAAGGAGAACGGCGGCGGCTTCCTGACCGAACATTACCCGCAGGCGACCAAGTCGATCTGGGATTTCGAGGGCATCTACACCACCTCGCGCCATATCCCCGGCGTGCGCTATCCCGGCCTGATCCATCCCGGCCTGATCGGCTGCCTGCCCGACCACAAGCTGCTGGCCGAGGCGAACCGGCGCGAGGCGGCGCTGATCGCCACCGATCCGAACCGCGTCCCGCCGCTGGCAGCACCACCCCATGCCGCGACCGCGCTGATGGGGCAGATGACCGGCAGCGCCGCGCAAAGCGCCGCCGAGGAGGCCTGGCGCACCGTGCCGCCGCGCGAACATGGCGGCAATTGCGACATCAAGAACCTGTCGCGCGGCTCCAAGGTCTATTTCCCCGTCTATGTGAAGGGCGGCGGGCTTTCGATGGGCGACATCCATTTCAGCCAGGGCGACGGCGAGATCACCTTCTGCGGCGCCATCGAGATGGCCGGCTGGATCGAGATCAAGGTCGATATCATCAAGGGCGGCATGGCGAAATACGGCGTCATCAACCCGATCTTCCGGCCCTCGCCCATCGACCCGCATTTCGACGACTACCTGATTTTCGAGGGCATCTCGGTCGACGAGCACACGGGCGAGCAATATTATCTCGACGCCCATGTCGCCTATCGCCGGGCCTGCCTCAACGCCATCGAATACCTGAAGAAATTCGGCTATTCGGGCGAGCAGGGCTACATGATCCTGGGCACCGCCCCGGTCGAGGGCCGCATCGCCGGCATCGTCGACATCCCCAATGTCTGCGCGACGCTGGCGATCCCGACCGGCATCTTCGACTTCGACATCCGGCCCAATGGCGACGGGCCGAAACGCTCGGTCCCGGACATTCCGGTCGCCAAGACCAGCTGAGGCCACGCGCCCGCGTCCCGGCTTTCGGGGCGCGCGGCTTCACCAGGGAGGAGAGGTCCATGCTGCTTGGTTTTCTATTGTTCTACGTGGGCGCGGTGCTGTTTCTCAACGGGCTGTGGCTCATGGGCCGGATCGAGGATCGCGAGATCGTGGTGATCAACCTGGTCTCGGGCCTGGTCGCCGCGGGCGTGGTGGTGCAGGGCGCCTTCGGTGCGGGGGCGGACCTGCAGACGGTCCGGGCGGCGGCGCTGACGCTGATGTTCAGCACCACCTATTTCTGGGTCGCCCACAACCGCGTCGTTGCGGTCGATGGCCGGGGCCTGGGCTGGTTCAGCCTGTTCGTGGCCATCACCACGGTTCCGGTCTTTCTGCGCGCGCTCGCCGCCGCCGGCTCGCCGACCGAGCTTTGGCTGGCGGGCAACTGGCTGGTCTGGGGCGTGCTCTGGTTCATGTATTTCCTGCTGCTGGCGCTGGGACGGCCGATCCTGCGCGCCACCGCCTGGGTGACGCTGCTGGCCGGGATCGTGACCGGCTGGCTGCCGGGTTTCCTGCTGCTCGACGGATTGATGTGAGGGTCATGCCATGCCGATCTATGATTTCGCCTGCGCCGAACACGGCCTTTTCACCGAGCGCATGAGCTATGAGGCCAGCCTGGCCGGCGCGCCCTGTCCGCATTGCGGCGCGCCCGCCGCGGTGCTGCCGGCCCTGCCGCTGATCAGCACGCTTTCGAGCGGGCTGCGCCGGGCCGAGCGCCGCGCCGAGGCGAGCTCTGCCGAGCCGCGCGTGGTCAAGCGCGGCCACCTGCCGAGCTGCGGCTGCAACCTGTGCAAGAAGAAGGCGCCGCCCACCTCGCGGCGCTGGATGCTGGGGCAATGCTAGCGCAGGCGATTCATGGCCGCGATAGGAGCAATGATCATGCGATCCGGTCTGGCGCTGGAGAAAGGCACGACCGCGCCGCTGGTGCTGAAAACTGGTGCGCCGCCGGATTGTTCGATGCCGTTGCCCGGCGACTGGATGACCGCGGTGCCCTCTGTGGCGCTTGGGGAAATACAGGGGCGGTCGGCGGGATGATGCTTGCCCGGCGTCCGCACGATTCCGATCCGTTTCTTGACATGAGAGGTCCGAGGTTGCCTTATATTCCCCACCTCACAAGAGGCCGGACATGGCTGAGAGCATCCAGAAGGAGGACTGGGAACGCTTTCGCGCCTTGGGGAGCGTGCCCCCAAGCATTCGCGAAATCGTGCTCAGGTCTTGGGTCAGATCACGGGACAGCGTCGGGCTGAGGGGGCTGAAGCGCGCGCCTTCGGTCGCGGAGGACGAATTGCGCGCCATCCGGCTGCGCAACGACCGGCTGCGGCGGGCGGCGCGGGATGCGGTGGCGCGGGCGGGCTACATGCTGGACGGCGCCGGGGCGATGCTGCTGCTTTGCGACCGGTCGGGCATGGTCTTGGACGCCACCGGCGACGCCTATGTCCGGTCCCGCGGCGCGGAAAACCACCTGCATCCGGGCGGGCGCTGGGACGAGCGCGCCATCGGCACCAATGCGATCGGCACCGCGCTGCATCTGGGCCAGCCCGTCAGCATCGCCGGGGTCGAGCATTTCTGCGAAGAGATCCAGCGCTGGTCCTGTGCCGCGGCTCCGGTTCGCGACCCCATGACCAACCATATCCTGGGCGCGGTCGATATCTCGGCGCCTTCGGATGAAAACCTGCGCCAGGGTGCGGCGCTGTCGGTCAGCCTGGCCATGCAGATCGAGGAGGCGCTGCGTCTGCTGGGCCTGCAGGAGCACCAGATCCTGATCGACCGCCTGCTGGCGCGGCGCGGGCGCGGCGGCGAGGAACTGCTGCTTCTGGATCGCTACGGCAACCGGGTCTGGGCCAGCGAGAACTTCGCCCGCATCGAAGAGCGCATCAGCGCCGGCGGGCGCGTGCTGGATGAGCTTGCCGCCAGCCCCGCCCCGGGCGATGAAAGCGACCCTCGCGCGCTGGCCGGGCGGATGCGCGAGGCGCTGCCCGAGGCCGACGTGAACCTGATCTCGGAAAACGGCGAGGCCCTGGGGCTGATGCTGGCCTTTGCCAGCCAGCGTCCGCGCCAGGCCGCGGCGCAGGCCGGGCTTGCCGCCATCGCCGAAACCGGCCCGGCGCTGGCCGCGATCTGCGCCGAGGCGCTGGAGCTGGTGAAAAGCGGGGTGCCCCTGCTGATCAAGGGCGCAGTCGGCAGCGGCAAGGAAACCCTGGCCCGCGCGCTGCATGCCGCGGGTCCGCTGGCGCAACTGCCGCTGGAGGTGGTGGATTGCAGCCTGCTGGATGCCGAGGGCCTGCGCGCAGCGCAGGGCGGTCTTGCCGGTGCGGCGGGCGGCATGCTGGCCCGGCTGGCCGAAACCGGCGGCACGCTGGTTCTGGACGAGCCGGCCGAGACGCCGCTCGGGGTGCAGGCGCTGCTGGCCCAGGCGCTGGCACATCTGGGCCGCGAATCCGGGGTGCCGGTGCAGTTCATCAGCCTGTCCTCGGTCCCGCTGTCCGAGCGCCTGGCGTCCGGCGCGCTGCGGGCGGATCTGCATTTCCGCCTGTCCGGCGCCGTCCTGCGCCTGCCGGCCTTGGCCGAGCGCCGGGCCGATCTGGAGCCGCTGGCAAGGCGGTTCTCGGACCTGTATTCGGACCGGCGCAAGGGCAGCGTCCTGCGCTTTACCCCCGCCGCCATGCTGCGCCTGCAGACCCATGGCTGGCCGGGAAACCTGCGCGAATTGCGCAATCTGATCGAGGCGCTGTCGGCCACCTCCTTCAGCCGGCTGATCGACGTGGCCGACCTGCCGCAGGCCATCGCGCAGGGGCCGGGCAAGGCGCGCGACGACACCCTGCGCGATCGCGAGCGGGCCGAGATCCTGGATGCCCTGGCGCAATGCGGCGGCAACATGACCGAGACGGCGCGGCGGCTGGGGATCTCGCGCTCGACGCTGTATCTCAAGCTGGAACAATACGGCGTGCCGCGCAGCCGTCGCGGCTGAGCCTTCCGCGCTGCGGCGCTGCGTCCGCAGCATGTCCGACGCACTGTCCGAAAACCGGACAACACGGGTCCCGGCCGGCACGACATCCTGACCCTACGCCACGGGGAGGTGGCGCAATGGGAGGAGCAAACCGTGCCATTGGACAAATCCAACAATCGAAAAGTGCAGGTGCTGGGCATCGACGCCGGCGGCACCATGACCGACACGTTCTTCGTGGACAGCGACGGCGATTTCGTCGTCGGCAAGGCGCAATCGACGCCGCAGAACGAGGCGCTCGGCCTGATCGCCAGCGCCAGGGAGGGGCTGGATCACTGGGGGCTGTCGCTGAAGGATGCGCTGTCCGAAATCCAGACCGGCGTCTATTCCGGCACCGCGATGCTGAACCGCGTCGTGCAGCGCAAGGGCCTGCGTTGCGGCCTGATCGTCAATGCCGGGATGGAGGATTTCCACCGCATGGGCCGCGCGATCCAGGCCTATCTGGGCTTTGCCTATGAGGACCGCATCCACCTGAACACGCATTACTACGACGAGCCGCTGGTGCCGCGCCACCTGACGCGCGGCGTCATGGAGCGGGTGGACATGTCCGGCACCGTGGTCATCCCGCTGCGCGAGGATACCGCCCGCCAGGCGGCCCGCGACCTGATCGCGCAGGATGTCGAGGGCATCGTGATCTCGCTGCTGCACAGCTATCGCAACCCGGGCCATGAGCGCCGGGTGCGCGATATCGTGCAGGAGGAAGTGGATGCGTCGGGCAAGAACATCCCGGTCTTTGCCTCGACCGATTATTATCCGGTGCGCAAGGAAACCCACCGCACCAATACCACGATCCTGGAAGCCTATGCCGCCGAGCCCTCGCGCCAGACGCTGAGCAAGATCACCTCGGCCTTCAAGGAGAACGGCTCGAAATTCGATTTCCGGGTGATGGCGACGCATGGCGGAACCATCTCGTGGAAGGCCAAGGAACTGGCGCGCACCATCGTCTCGGGTCCGATCGGCGGCGTGATCGGCGCCAAATACCTGGGCGAGGTGCTGGGCTATTCCAACATCGCCTGTTCGGATATCGGCGGCACCTCGTTCGACGTGGCGCTGATCACCCAGAACGAACTGACGATCCGCAACGACCCCGACATGGCGCGGCTGGTGCTGTCGCTGCCGCTGGTGGCGATGGATTCGGTCGGCGCGGGCGCCGGTTCGTTCATCCGGCTTGACCCCTATACCAAGGCGATCAAGCTGGGTCCGGACAGCGCCGGCTATCGCGTCGGCGTCTGCTGGTCCGAGTCGGGGATCGAGACCGTCACCATCTCGGATTGCCATGTCATCCTGGGCTATCTGAACCCCGACAATTTCCTGGGCGGGCAGGTCAAGCTGGACCGCGAACGCGCCTGGAACGCGATGAAGGAGCAGATCGCCGATCCGCTGGGCCTGTCGGTCGAGGATGCGGCGGCGGGCGTCATCGAACTGCTGGACAGCGACCTGCGCGACTATCTGCGCTCGATGATCTCGGGCAAGGGCTCGACGCCGGGCAACTTCGTCTGCTTCAGCTATGGCGGCGCCGGCCCGGTCCATACCTATGGCTATACCGAGGGACTGGGCTTCGAGGACGTGATCGTGCCGGCCTGGGCGGCGGGCTTTTCCGCCTTCGGCTGCGCGGCGGCGGATTTCGAATATCGCTATGACAAGTCGCTGGACATCAATATCGCCGAGGATGCCTCGGCCGACCTGAAGGTCGCGCAGGCCGAAACCCTGCAAGCCGCCTGGGAAGAGCTGAAGGAGCGCGTGCTCGAGGAATTCGAGATCAACGGCTATGCCGCCGACCGCGTGCAACTGCAGCCGGGTTTCCGGATGCAGTATCGCGGCCAGCTGAACGACCTGGAAATCGAAAGCCCGATCATGCAGGCCCATTCCGCCGGGGATTGGGACCGCCTGGTCGAGGCCTTCAACGACACCTATGGCCGGGTCTATGCCGCCTCGGCGCGTTCGCCCGAACTGGGCTATTCGGTGACCGGCGCGATCATGCGCGGCACGGTGCCGATCCCGAAGCCGAAGATCCCGAAGGAAGCCGAGGCCGGCCCGACCCCGCCCGAGGAGGCCAAGCTCGGCACGCGCAAGTTCTACCGGCACAAGAAATGGGTCGATGCCCAGCTTTACCGGATGGAAGCCTTGAAGCCCGGCAACCGCATCACCGGCCCCGCCGTGATCGAATCCGACGCGACGACCTTCGTGGTGCCGGGCGGTTTCGAGACGTTCCTGGACGGCCACCGCCTGTTCCACCTGAAAGAAGTCTGATTTCCCGGGGAGGAAACAATATGAACATGCAATCCAAAGTCGAGACGCGCGGCATCGTCCGCGGCGGCGAGACGCTGAAGCAGCACCGCGACCGGCTGATGGAGGCCACCAAGCGGACGAAACATTACGCCGGCCTCGACCGGCTGGAGCTGCGCGACAGCGACCCGATCAAATACAACAAGCTGTTCTCGCGGCTTCGCGCCGGGGTAGTGGACGCGCGCGAGACCGCCAAGAAGATCGCCGCCTCGCCCATCGTCGAGCAGGAGGGCGAGCTGTGCTTCACCCTCTACAACGCGGCGGGCGATTCGATCCTGACCTCGACCGGCATCATCATCCATGTCGGCACCATGGGCGCGGCGATCAAATACATGATCGAGAACGGCTGGGAGCAAAACCCCGGCATCAAGGACAAGGACATCTTCTGCAACAACGACAGCCTGATCGGCAATGTCCATCCCTGCGACATCCACACCATCGTGCCGATCTTTCACGAGGGCGAGCTGATCGGCTGGGTCGGCGGCGTGACCCATGTGATCGACACCGGCTCGGTCGGGCCGGGCTCGATGTCCACGGGCCAGGTGCAGCGGTTCGGCGACGGTTATTCCATCACCTGCCGCAAGATCGGCGAGAACGACGAGCTGAAGCGCGACTGGCTGCACGAAAGCCAGCGCATGGTGCGCACCACCCGTTACTGGATGCTGGACGAACGCACCCGCGTCGCCGGCTGCCACATGATCCGCAAGCTGGTCGAGGAGGTGATCGCGGACGAGGGCATCGAGGCCTATTGGAAATTCGCCTATGAATCGGTCGAGCATGGCCGCGTCGGCCTGCAGGCCCGCATCAAGGCGATGACCATTCCCGGCAAGTACCGGCAAGTGGGCTTCGTGGACGTGCCCTATGCGCATGACGACGTGCGGGTGCCCTCCGACTTCGCCAAGGTCGACACGATCATGCACACGCCCTCCGAGATCACCATCCGCCCGGACGGGACCTGGCGGCTGGATTTCGAGGGCTCGTCCCGCTGGGGCTGGCACACCTACAACGCCCATCAGGTCAGCTTCACCAGCGGCATCTGGGTGATGATGACGCAATCGCTGATCCCGACCGAGATGATCAACGACGGCGCCGCCTACGGCACCGAGTTCCGGCTGCCGAAAGGCACCTGGATGAACCCCGACGATCGCCGCGTGGCCTTCAGCTATAGCTGGCACTTCCTGGTCAGTTCCTGGACGGCGCTGTGGCGTGGCCTCAGCCGGGCCTATTTCGGCCGCGGCTACCTGGAAGAGGTCAACGCCGGCAACGCCAATACCTCGAACTGGCTGCAAGGCGGCGGCTTCAACCAGTATGATGAGATCCATGCCGTCAACTCGTTCGAATGCGCGGCGAACGGCGTCGGCGCCACCGCCCACATGGACGGCATCAGCCATGCCGCCGCGGTCTGGAACCCGGAAGGCGACATGGGCGACATGGAGATCTGGGAGCTGGCCGAGCCGCTGGTCTATCTGGGCCGGCAGATCAAGGCCAGTTCCGGCGGCGCCGGCAAGTATCGCGGCGGCTGCGGCTTCGAAAGCCTGCGCATGGTCTGGAATGCCAAGGACTGGACGATGTTCTTCATGGGCAACGGCCATATCAGTTCCGACTGGGGGTTGATGGGCGGCTATCCGGCGGCCTCGGGCTATCGCTTCGAGGCGCATGACACCCGGCTTCAGCAGATCATCGCCGAGGGCGGCGCGATCCCGCATGGCGGCGACACCGACCCCGAGCATCCGGTCTGGGAGGCGATGCTGCCCGATGCGCGCATCAAGCGCGACAAGCAGGCCATCACCACCGAGGCCATGTTCAAGGACTATGACCTTTACCTGAACTACATGCGCGGCGGTCCGGGCTTCGGCGATCCCTTGGACCGCGAGCCTCAGAAGGTGGTCGATGACGTGAACGGCGGCTATCTGCTGCCCCGCTTTGCCGAAAGCGTCTATGGCGTGGTGCTGGCCGCCGCCGGAGACGGACTGCAAGGCGTCGATCAGGCCGCGACCACGGCCCTGCGCAAGCGGATCCGCAAGCAGCGGCTGGAGGAATCGGTGCCGACCCGGGACTGGATGGCGGACGAGCGCAAGCGCATCCTGGCCAAGGATGCGGGCGTGCATGTCCAGCAGATGTTCGCCGCCTCGTTCAAGCTCGGCCCGCGCTTCGAGCAGCAGTTCCGCAGCTTCTGGGACCTGCCGGCCGACTGGCGGCTGATGGAAGCGGATCTGCCGATCCCCTCCTACGGGCGCGAATACTCGATGGACATCTCCGAGCTTCCCGATGTGAAGACGGTGCAATTCGTCGAGGAATGACCGCGCCCCGGCTGCGCCCGTCCCCCTTGGGCGCAGCCGATTCTTTCAAGGCCCATCCAATGGAGGAACCGATGGCCTATACCAAAGCCAAGATCAAAGACCTGGTGGACGGCAAGATCGACCGCGACACCCTGCACACCATGCTTTCGACCCCCAAGGACAAGGAACGCTTCCAGATCTATCTGGAGATCCTGCAGGAACAGGTCGAATGGGACGACCCGATCATCCTGCCGCTGGGGCCCAAGCTCTATATCGTGCAGCGCAAATCCGACAGGAAATGGATCATTCGCAGCCAGGCCGGGCACGATTTCTGCGAATGGGACCAGAACTGGAAACTGCACGCCCGTGTCCGCGTGCGTGAGACCGCCGCGCAGATGGAGGAACTTTATCCCCGGCTGATGGCGCCCTCGCCGGAATGGCAGGTGATCCGCGAGTATTTCTGTCCGATCTCGGGCGATCTGCTGGATGTCGAGGCGCCGACGCCGTGGTATCCGGTGATCCACGACTTCGAGCCCGACATCGAGGCATTCTACAAGGACTGGCTGGGGCTGCCGGTCCCGGAACGCGCCTGAGCGGTCGCTTCCCGATCCGCAAGGGGGTTGGCCATGGCGACATGGCCGCCCCCGGCAATGTCCGAAAATCGGACAGGCAAGGCGCGGCGAAACCGGGTAAGTCTTGTTCCAGCCGTGTCAAGCAGGAGAGCATCAAATGAAAGCTCTGGTTTATCAAGGTCCTGGTCGCAAGGAATGGGTCGAGAAACCAAGGCCCGACATCCAAAAGCCCACCGATGTGATCGTGCGGGTGACGAAAACCACCATCTGCGGCACCGACCTGCATATCCTCAAGGGCGACGTGCCCGCGGTGACCCCGGGTCGCACGCTGGGCCATGAGGGGGTCGGCATCGTCGAGGACGTGGGCGAAGCCGTCGCCAATTTCAGACCCGGCGATGCGGTGCTGATTTCCTGTGTCACCTCCTGCGGGCGCTGCGCCAATTGCAAGCGCCAGCTTTACGCGCATTGCGCCGATGGCGGCTGGATCCTTGGTCACAGGATCGACGGCACCCAGGCCGAATACGTCCGCATCCCGCATGGCGACAATTCGCTTTATCCGATTCCCGAAGGGGTGGACGAAGAGGCGCTGGTGATGCTGTCCGACATCATGCCCACCGGCATGGAGATCGGCGTTCAGGCCGGCCGCGTGAAGCCGGGCGATACCATTGCCATCGTCGGCGCCGGTCCTGTCGGCATGTCGGTGCTGCTGACCGCGCAATTCTACGCTCCGGAACGCATCATCATGATCGACATGGACTCGGCCCGGCTGGAACTGGCGCGGCAATTCGGTGCGACCGACGTGATCCGGGTCGGCGACGGCGATGCGGTCGCCAGCGTCATGGCGCTGACCGGCGGGCAAGGTGTCGATGTCGCGATCGAGGCGGTGGGTATCCCGGCAACCTTCGACATCTGCCAGAAGATCGTCTCGGCCGGGGGCAATATCGCCAATGTCGGCGTGCACGGCAAACCGGTGCAGCTTCACATCGAGGAGCTGTGGATCAAGAACATCAACATCGCCATGGGTCTGGTCTGCACCAATACCACGCCGATGCTGCTGAAGACGCTGCGGTCGGGACGGGTGGATCCCGGCAAGCTGGTGACGCATCGCTTCAAGCTGGACGAGATCCTGCAGGCCTATGACGTCTTCGCCAATGCCGCGCGCGAAAAGGCGATGAAGGTCATCCTCAGCGCCTGAGCGTTCCTGATTTTGGTTCGCGATACCGAGTCCTTCTGTGCCGGGCTGAAGGTCACGCGGCCGCCCACCGGCGGCAAGACGCTGGCTTCGCTGGCCGCGCCCATGCATTGGACCTGTTCAACGCGGCCAAGGTCGAGGAACTTGTGGGATCTGTCCCCTGACCACGCGGCAATATCTGGTGCATCCGCGCGCGCCTGAAATCCGGCGGGTTGGCGGGGCGAGGCGGGGCTGGATAGCTGCGTGTACTGGGAACATGGATCGAAACCCATCACGCCGGCAACCATGGCCGAACCCGGATGAGTCGCTGGATCGAGGTGGCATGGAGCGGCACGCCTGCGCGCTGCACGACCATCGCTGGCGCAAGCACGCGGTCCAGCCCGACAGCGGAGAGCATGTCCCAGTCCCGCTCCTTCCGCCATTATCGTTCAGCGCCGTTTTTCGGTCTCACGCCAATTCAGGCCGGAAAGAACTTCATCGAAGACAAAGTCGACCGTGGCCCACCGCTGCATCACCAATTGCCGAAATGCTCCTTGGTGTCCATCAACGTGATCGGTGGCGGAGCCTGGGTTCTGCATGGAATCGGCGTGGTTGGCGCGTGATTCAGTCCTCGGCTTGCAAGCCGGCGCGGCCGGGGCCATAGTGCCGTCGGCTGCTTTTGCGGCCATTCCAGCGCGACATGGCAGGAGCCGCCAGGCTTGTTCAACCCTTCGGCCATCTTTCCCCTTCTGACCGGACTCAGGGCCAACAATGTCCTTGGGTTGCTTGGTCTTTAAGGGCCGGCAACCCCAAGAATACCGCTGATCCAGTTCTTTGCCGTGCCTCTGGCTGCGGCCTGAAATCCATGGGAAATGTCATGTCATTGTGGGAAACCTTGGCCCGCGCGCGCACCGCGTCGGGTGACGAAATCGTGCTTCGGCAGCGCGGGGAAATCTATGAAATCCGCTATAACGGCATCGAGCTGATGTCCAACCTGAACCACCAATCGGAAATGCAGCTGGCCATGCGGTCGATGTGGCGCTTGAATTTCCAGGCGAACCGGGTGCTGATCGGCGGTCTTGGCCTTGGCTACAGCCTGCGCGCGCTGCTGGATCTTGCCGCCTCGGACGCCGAGGTCACGGTCTGCGAGATCATTCCCGAGGTGGTCGCCTGGAACCGCGGGCAGCTTGCCCATCTGGCGGGAAGCCCGCTGCACGATCCGCGCAGCAGGCTGGTGGTCGGCGACGTGCGCGATCATCTGGCTTCGTCGAAAGGGCGTTATGATCTTATCCTGCTTGATACGGACAACGGGCCGGATTTCGTGGTCAGGCCCGAAAACGAAAGCTTGTACCAAGACCGTGGCATTGCCGACGTGGCCGAGGCGCTGACCCCGGGCGGGGTGGCCGCATTCTGGTCGGCGACCGCTTCCAGCAGGTTCGAAGGAACATTGTCGAGATATCCTTGGAGCTGGATCAGGGAGGATATCGCTCTTGTTCCCGGTCGCGTTGACGCAATGCATCACATCTACAGTTGCGCTTTCGATTCCCGGGTGCTGGGGCTGAAGCAGGCGAGTTGAGGTCTGGAAGACGGGCGGCCAACGGCTGACATAAGCTATGGTTGCAGCCGGATGATTTTCTGGTGAGGAACAGCGGCCGAGCTGGCGAGCCGGTTCGGCCTGCTGCTCGACGGTGCGTCGGGCGTGTTCGAACGCGGGGGCCGCAAGAAGTCCGAGATTGACGAGGCGCAGATGAAGGAACTCGACGCCAGATCGGGGAGCTGGCGGCGGCCAACTCTTTTTTGGAAAGATACTAAAGCCCGACAACATTTTATCGAGAGGCTGCGGCGGACCCTGAATTACGCCAGATCTGTCCAAAGCTCGGCGAGTAGCTCAGTTAGCGCGCGTCCTCCGGCGCCATGGTCGCGCCGAAGGACAGCCAGTGCAGCGCGAATTTCAGCTTTTCGCGCGTCGTGTCGGTCAGCACGAAGGGATAGACGTCGGGATTGTCCAGCGCCCGGTTGATCTCGTTCACCGCCAGCGCCACGGCACCCGCGACCTGCAGCAGGTGGTCGCCGTCGGCATCGGCATAGGCGTCATAGCCGGGCGGCGGGATCGCCAGCCCGGTCAGCCCGGCCGCGACCAGGCTGTCGGTCATGTCGACCAGATGCAGCACATGCGCCGCGGTCTCGGCCCAGTCCTCATGCGGGTGCATGGTGGCATAGGCGGTGACGTAGCGCTCGCCCGGGGGTTGGGGATGGGCGTAATGCCGCGCGCGCGCGGCGGCGTAATCGGCGCGCTCGTCGCCGAACATGGTGCGGAAGGCCACCAGGAAACCGGGCAGCGCCGAGAGCCGCTGGAACAGGAAATGCGCGATCTCGTGGCGCATGTGGCCGATCATCGAGCGGTAGAGCTCGCCCAGCTGCTGCTGGCGCGCCAGGCGCAGCGCCGGGTCGGCCTCGGCCACGTTGATGGTGATGACGCCGTCGGCATGGCCCATGCTGACCGGCACCGAGGCCCCGCCGATGCGCTCCGAGAGCATCTCGAAGACCGGGCGCGGGCCGGGGTCGGCATCGGTGAACCACTCCCAGCGGGCAAGATTCGCCAGCACCCAGCGCAGCGCCGCCGCGCTTTTCGCCCAGAGCGCGCGGTTCTCCGCGACCGAGAGGTCCGGGATCGTCACGACCGCCCGGCAGGAGCGGCAGAGCCCGGTCTCCGCCTCGGCCATCCAGTTGCAGCCGATGTCCTGCGCCTGCGCGCAGGGGATGCCGTTCGGGACGAAGCCGCCGGCTTCGGGGTCGAAGGTCAGGGCCGCGCCGCAGGCGCAGATCGTGTTCTGGAAATAGACCTTCTGCCCGCAGTGCGGGCATGTCAGATGCTGCATTGCGCCGGTGCCTTTCTGGTGCCTGCGACGAACGACGCCGGCACCGGATGGGTTCCGCGTGAAGGAGCGGATGATTTCCGACTGTTTGCATCGGACATTGCGCGATCGCGGAAATCTGCCTAGACAGGCGGACAAAGCTGGCAGGCGGCCCCCCGGTGACGCGCAATCGACCCTTGTTTCGGCTCTCCCGCGCCGGGCGGCGCCTGTCCGGCGCGGGCGGCGCAAGCTGGCGCGCCGCGAAACGCGGGTCTCGCGCTTCCGAGGTTTTCGACGCAAGGACAGAAGAAGGACACGGAATGAGGAAAACATTTGCCAAACGCGCGATCCTGCCCCTGCTGCTGGCGATGACGCTGGCCGCCCCCGCCTTGGCGCAGGACTCGGCCGCCTTGGTCCAGCCCGCGGGCTATGCCGATGCGGTGATGCGCCAGGACATCATCCCCGGCGCCTACGAGATCCTGGACGATCCCGACCAGGGCGTGCTTTTCGTCGCCTCGAACCCCAGCTTCGAGGGGCCGAGCGCCGGCTATGTCTGGCTGCTCGACCGCGACGACCTCAGTGTGAAACGCCGCATCCAGCTGCCCGACGGCGCCTTTGCCTTGGCGATGGACCGCGACCTGGGCCGGCTTTACGTCGGCAATACCATGAGCGGCAAGCTGAGCATCCTCGATGCGCAAAGCGGCGTCCTGACCGGCACGGTCCAGCTGGGCCAGAAGGACGGCGAGGGCTATGAGCATACCCGCATGGTCGCGGTCGATGAAAAGACCCACCGCGTCTATGTCACCAGCCCGACCGACAAGGGCGCGCTGTGGATCGTGGACGGCGAAAAGGCCGAGCTGGTCAAACGCGTCGACGGTTCGGGCCTGTGGTCGGCGGCCTTGGCCGTCGACAGCGACAAGGGCCGGGTCTATGTCGGCGGCGGCGGCATCGACGAGGTCGCAGTCTATGACGCCGCCTCGGGCGAGCGGGTCGGCGGTTTCTCGACCGGCGACACCAAGGGCACGGCCAAGGACGATTCCAAGCATTTCTTCGTCAACCTGGCGCTGGACGCGCAGGGCGGGCGGCTTTTCGCGGCCGATGCCAACTCCGGCCAGATCTATGTCTTCGGCACCGAGGACGGCAAGCTGATCGGCACGGTCCCGGCCGGCACGGGCACGCTGGACGTGGTCTATAACGCGGATCGCGACGAGGTCTATGCCACCACCCGCGGCGTCAGCAAGGAGCAGCCCAAGGGCACCGGCAAGCTGGTGGTGATCGACGCCAAGGCCTTGGCGGTCAAGCATGAACTGTCGCTGCCGACGCATCCGAACAGCCTGGAGGTCAGCCAGGACGGCAAGCTGCTGTTCGTGACCGTCAAGGTGCCGCATGGCGACGAGCACCCGGATTTCCGCAAGGACGCGGTGGATTCGGTGCTGCGCGTGGACCTGTCCAAGCTGGACTGATCCCGGCCCGAGACGCAAAAGGGGCGCCCGCGCGGCGCCCCTTTTTCATGTCCTGCCGCCGGGCCTTATTCCGGCAGCACCCGCACCGCGCCCTTGTCGGCGGAGCTTGCGAATTGCGCATAGACCCGCAGCGCGTCCGAGATCTGGCGCTGGCGTTTCTGCGCCGGTTTCCAGCCCTTGGCGTCCTGCTCGGCCCGGCGGGCGGCCAGTTCCTCGTCCGGGACGGCCAGGTGGATGGTGCGGTTCGGGATGTCGATCTCGATCCGGTCGCCGTCGCGGACCAGGCCGATGGTGCCGCCGGCCGCCGCCTCGGGCGAGGCATGGCCGATCGACAGCCCCGAGGTGCCACCCGAGAAGCGGCCGTCGGTGATCAGCGCGCAGGCCTTGCCCAGGCCCTTCGACTTCAGGTAGCTGGTCGGATACAGCATCTCCTGCATGCCCGGCCCGCCTTTCGGGCCTTCATAGCGGATGACGACCACGTCGCCGGCCTCGACCTTGCCGGTCAGGATGCCCGAGACGGCCGCGTCCTGGCTTTCATAGACCTTGGCCGTGCCGGAGAAGACCAGGATCGATTCGTCCACGCCCGCCGTCTTCACGATGCAGCCGTCCAGCGCGATATTGCCGCGCAGCACCGCCAGCCCGCCGTCCTTGGAAAACGGCGTCTTCGCGGAGCGGATCACGCCCTTTTCCCGGTCGGTGTCCAGGTCCGGCCACAGCGTCGCCTGGCTGAAGGCGGTCTGCGTCGGCACGCCGCCCGGGGCGGCCAGGAACAGTTCGCGTGCGGCCGGGTCGTTCGATTTCGCGATGTCCCATTGATCGATGGCGGCGCCGATGGTGGGGGCGTGGACCGTGGTGCAGTCGCGGTCGATCAGCCCGGCGCGGTCCAGTTCGCCCAGGATGGCCATGATGCCGCCGGCGCGGTGGACGTCCTCCATATGCACGTCGGCCTTGTTCGGCGCGACCTTGCAGAGGCACGGCACCTTGCGCGACAGCCGGTCGATGTCGTCCATGGTGAAATCGACGCCGCCTTCCTGCGCCACCGCCAAGAGGTGCAGCACGGTATTGGTCGAGCCGCCCATGGCGATGTCCAGCGCCATGGCGTTCTCATAGGCCGATTTCCGGGCGATATTGCGCGGCAGCACCGAATCGTCGTCCTGTTCGTAATAGCGCTTCGCGATCTCGACCGCGCGGCGCCCGGCCTCCAGGAACAGCCCCTTGCGCAAGGCGTGGGTGGCGAGCGTCGAGCCGTTGCCGGGCAGCGACAGACCCAGCGCCTCGGTCAGGCAGTTCATCGAGTTCGCGGTGAACATGCCCGAGCAAGAGCCGCAGGTCGGGCAGGCGGCTTCCTCGATGGCGGCCAGATCGGCGTCCGAGACGGTGTCGTCGGCCGCCGCGACCATGGCGTCCACCAGGTCCAGCGCCACGGTGCGCCCGTCGCCCAGCGTGACCTTGCCCGCCTCCATCGGCCCGCCCGAGACGAAGATCGCCGGGATGTTCAGCCGCATCGCCGCCAGCAGCATGCCGGGGGTGATCTTGTCGCAGTTCGAGATGCAGACCATGGCGTCGGCGCAATGCGCGTTCACCATGTATTCCACCGAGTCGGCGATCAGCTCGCGCGAGGGCAGGGAATACAGCATCCCGTCATGGCCCATGGCGATGCCGTCGTCCACGGCGATGGTGTTGAATTCCTTGGCGATGCCGCCGGCCGCCTCGACCTCGCGCGCGACCATCTGGCCCAGGTCCTTCAGGTGGACGTGGCCGGGCACGAATTGGGTGAAGCTGTTGACGATGGCGATGATGGGCTTGCCGAAATCGCTGTTCTTGACCCCGGTGGCGCGCCAGAGGCCGCGGGCCCCTGCCATATTGCGGCCATGGGTGGTGGTGCGGGAACGATATGCGGGCATGGCTTCGGTTCTCTGGTCTGGTTGTCCGGGCTGGGGCGCCTGTTAGCACGGCAGGCCGGCCGAGTTCAGCCCCCCTGACGCGATTCTTTGACAAATCTGGTGCCGCCCTGTCCGCGAGGCAAGGGCCTAGCCGCGCATCCGGCGCAGGATGCGCAGGCTGCGGCGGATCACGGTCGCCGCCGTCAGCGCCAGAACCAGCCACAGCGCCCAGGCCAGGATCGGCCAGCCCCAGCTCGCGATCAGGCCCGCGACCTGCGCCAGCGCGCCCAGCGTGACCACCGCCATGCGATGCGACTTGGCCCCCGGCCCGCTGAAATCCGAGCCGAAGCCCGCCGCCCGGCCGAATTCGCGCAGATAGGCGGTCAGGATCGCCAGCGCCCCGGCCAAGAGGCCAAGCTCGAGCTGCCCCGAGGCCATGCCGAAGCCCGCCAGGATCAGCAGGTCGGACAGCCGGTCCGGCACCTCGTTCCAGAAGGCGCCGTCGGGGCCGGCCATGCCGCCCTCGACCGCGACCAGCCCGTCGAAGAGGTTGCAGAGCAGCCGCAATTGCGTGAACGCCGCGCCCAGCAGCAGAAGCAGCCCCGCCGCCCAGAGCGGCCCGACCACCCCCGCCGTGGCGAAGGCGCCGCCCGCCAGCGCCGCCGCCACGACCGAGCCGGCCGAGATGCGGTTCGGCGCCACGCCGCGCGCGACCAGCCGCCGCGTCACATGCGCGGCCCATTTCGTGTTGCGGCTGGCGATCGGCCGCCGGCTGAAATCCTCGGTCATAACCACCCCCATGCCAGGATATGCAGAAAGACCGGGGCCGAGAACACCAGGCTGTCCAGCCGGTCCAGGATGCCGCCATGGCCCTGCACAAGCGTGCCCCAGTCCTTGACGCCGCGGTCGCGCTTGATGGCGGACATGATCAGCCCGCCCAGGAAGCCGAACGTGGTCACGGTCAGCGCGACCAGCCCGGCCTGCCACCAGCCGAAGGGCGTGAAGGGCGCCAGCGCCACCCCCAGCGCGCTGGCGCTGAGCACGCCGCCGACCAGCCCCTCGACCGTCTTCGAGGGCGAGACGCGCGGTGCCAGCAGATGCCGCCCCAAGGCCTTGCCCCAGACATATTGCAGCACGTCCGAGGCCTGCACGACCAGGATCAGCCAGGCGACCAGCGTGAAGGCGCTGTAGCGATAGCCGGGAATGTCCAGCGTCAGGATCGCCGGGATATGCGAGACGCAATAGACGCAGACCATCAGCGCCCATTGCGTTTCCGAAACCCGGGTCAGAAAGCCCTGCACCTCGCCCTTCAGGACGGTGACGACGGGCAGCAGCAGGAAGCAATAGACCGGGATCAGCAGCGCGGCAAAGACCGGGACCTCGAAATAGACCAGCAGGTATTGCAGCGGCAGCACGGCGTAGAAGGCGATGGCGAGCCCGTCGTGGTCGTCGCGCCGGGTATGGGTGATGGTGGCGAATTCGCGCAAGCCGGCCATGGAGCAGAGCGCGAAGAACAGCGTGATCGCCCCGGCGCCCAAGGTAAAGATCAACGCCAGCACGCCGATCATCACCCACCAGGCCCGGATGCGGTCGGCGAGGTTGCCGGCCATCTCGCCCCGGACCCGGCCCGAGCGGATCAGCAGCCGCGCGACAGCCGAGGCGAGCAGCAGGAAGGCGAAGAGCCCGTAGAAGAAAAAGGCCGAGGGGGAATGGAAACGGTCCATGGCTCAGCCTTTCGCCTGGCTCAGCGCCAGCATGGCGGCGCCGAGGCGGGACAGGAAATCGTCGCGGGTCTCAAAGGTCTCGGGGTGCATGGGCGGGCCGAAGCGCACGGCGCAGTTCAGCGGCACCGGCAGGAAGGCGCCCTTGGGCAGGATGCGGTCCAGGTTCAGGATCCAGGCCGGCACGATCTCGGCCTGCGGCACCGCGCGGGCCAGGTGAAAGATGCCGGATTTCAGCGGCAGCAGCCGGGCATCGGTCAGGTTGCGGGTGCCCTCGGGGAAAAAGATCACGTCCTCGCCGCCCTGCAGCACCGCGGCCACGGTGGCGATGGGGTCGCCGCGGCGGCTGGCCGGGTCGCGGTCGATCAGCACGGCGCGGAACACCTCGTTCGCGATCCAGGCCCGCAGGTCCGAGCGTTCCCAGTAATCGGCGCCGGCGACGGGCCGGGTGCGGGCGCGAGCTGCGGGCGGCAGCACCGACCACAGCGCCACGAAATCGGCATGGCTGACGTGGTTCGCGACCAGGATGCGCGGCTGGCCCGAGGGCGGCGGCAGGTCGATGGCCCGCAGGCTCAGCAGGGCGCGGGCGGTCCCGACCAGCCCCGCACGGGTCAACCGCACCGCCGTCGTCGCCGTCATGCCCTTTCCCCCACCGCATTGGTTCTGCGGCCTTTCCTGCCATGAAACCATGCGGGAATGAAAGGGGCCGGGTCGCGCGGACCCGGCCCCTGGAGCGCATGCCGCTGCGTCAGTCCAGGCTGACGTTCGCGTCGCGCACCACGGGTTCCCATTTCGCCATCTCGGCCTTGACGTGTTCGGCCAGCGCCTCGGGGGTCGAGGCGACGATGCTGGCCGAGAATTCCTTCATCCGCTCGGCCACGGCCGGGTCGGCCATGGCCTCCAGCGCCGCCTTGTTCAGCGCCGCGACCACCTCGGGCGGGGTGCCGGCCGGGGCGAAAAGCGCATTCCAGGTATAGGTCTCGTATCCCGGCAGGGTCTCGGCGATGGCCGGCACGTCGGGGAAGCTGGGCGCGCGTTCCGCCGTCGTCACCCCCAGCGCCCGCAGCTTGCCCGAGGCGATATGCCCCGAGGCCGAGGGCAGGTTGTCGAAGATGATCGGCACCTGGTTGCCCAGCACGTCGGTCAGCGCCGGACCCGAGCCCTTGTAGGGGATATGGGTGATGTCGACGCCCGCCATGGACTTGAAAAGCTCGCCCGACAGGTGCAGCGGCGTGCCGTTCCCGGACGAGGCATAGGCCAGCGTGCCGGGCTCTTTCTTGGCGAGGTCGATCAGCTCCTGCACGCTGTTGACCGGCAGTTCGGGGTTCACCGCCAGCACGTTCGGCACCAGCACCAGCAGCGAGATCGGGGCGAAATCCGCCACCGGGTCATAGGGTTTCTGCTTCAGGATCAGCGGGTTCAGCGCATGGGTGGCGACAGTGGCCATCAGGATCGTATAGCCGTCGGGATCGGCCTTGGCGACCTGGGCCGCGCCCAGGCTGCCGCCGGCGCCGCCGACGTTCTGCACGATCACCTGCTGGCCCAGGGCGGCGCCCATCTTGTCGGCGACGATGCGCCCGACCACGTCGGTCGAGCCGCCGGCGGCAAAGGGGATGACCAGGGTGATCTGGCGGTCGGGGAATTCGGCGCGGGCGGCGCCGGCCAGCCCCAGCGCCATGGCGGCGCCCAGAAGCAGGCGGCGGGTGATGGATGCGGTCATCCGTTTCCTCCTATGCATCGCTTTCGGTAAAGACCTCGTCCCGCCGCTTGCGGATCTGCGGCGTGAAGACCAGCACCAGCACGGCCGCCGCCATCAAGAGCAGCACCAGGCTGATCGGACGGGTCACGAAGGTCGAGGGATCGCCGCGCGACAGGATCATGGCGCGGCGCAGGTTTTCCTCCAGCAGCGGGCCCAGCACGAAGCCCAGCAGCAAGGGCGCCGGCTCGCAGCGCAGCTTGGTCATGACATAGCCCAGCAGCCCGAAGAAGGCGACCGCGAACAGGTCATAGGTGTTCGTCGCCACCGAATAGACCCCGATCGAGCACATCGCCATGATGATCGGGAACAGCACGTAATAGGGCACGGTCAGCAGCTTCACCCACAGCCCGATCAAAGGCAGGTTCAGCACCACCAGCATCAGGTTGCCGATCCACATCGACGCGATGATGCCCCAGAAAAGCTGCGGCTGTTCGCTGACCACGTTCGGCCCCGGCACGATGCCCTGGATGATCATCGCGCCGATCATCAGCGCCATCACCGGGTTCGCCGGGATGCCCAGGGTCAGCAGCGGGATGAACGAGGTCTGCGCGCCCGCGTTGTTGGCGCTTTCCGGCCCGGCGACGCCGGCCAGCGCGCCCTTGCCGAATTCCCCGGGGTTTTTCGACAGCTTCTTCTCGACCGTGTAGCTGGCGAAGCTGGCGAGGATCGCGCCGCCGCCGGGCAGGATGCCCAGCACCGAGCCGACGCCGGTGCCGCGCAGCACCGGGCCGATCATCTGCTTCAGCTCCGCGCCGGTCGGGAACAGGCGGTTGATGTTCCTGGTCATCACCTCGCGGTCGTGCTCGTCCTCGAGGTTGCGCAGGATCTCGGCGATGCCGAAGACCCCCACGGCGAGCGCGACGAAGTTCAGCCCGTCGGCATATTGCGTGATGCCCAGGGTAAAGCGCGGCGTGCCGGTATAGATGTCGGTGCCGACCATGCCCAGAAGCAGACCCAGCACCACCATGGCCAGCGCCTTCAAGACCGAGCCATGCGCCAGCGCCACCGACATCACCAGACCCAGCACCATCAGGCTGAAATACTCGGCCGCGCCGAATTTCAGCGCGATCTCGGTCAGCGGCGGGGCGAAGATCGCGACCAGGAAGGTCGAGACCGTGCCGGCGAAGAACGACCCCAGCGCCGCCACCGACAGCGCCGTGCCCGCCCGGCCCTTGCGCGCCATCTGGTAGCCGTCGATGGCGGTCACCGCCGAGGAGCTTTCGCCCGGCATGTTGATCAGGATCGCCGTGGTCGAGCCGCCATATTGCGCGCCGTAATAGATGCCGGCCAGCATGATCAGCGCGCTGACCGGCTCCAGCTGGAAGGTGATCGGCAGCAGCATGGCGATGGTCGCGGTGGCGCCGATGCCGGGCAGCACGCCGATCAGCGTGCCGAGGATGACGCCGATCAGGCAGAAGGCCAGGTTCGCCAGCGACGAGGCGACCGAAAAACCCATGGCAAGGTTGGAAAGCAGGTCCATGCGCGCCCCCTACAACGGCAGCCAGGGGCCGAAGCGCCGGAACGGCAGGCCCAGGCCATAGCTGAAGATCAGCGTCGACAGGATGGTGACCGCGACCGCGAGGGCCAGTGCCGGCAGCGGCCGCATCCGGCGCGAGGCCTGGGCCGCGATCAGCGTGGTCACGAACAGCGCCGGCACGAAGCCGAGGCCGCGCACCGTCAGGCCGAAGAACACCGGCGCCGGCAGGATGAAGATCAGCCCGCGCCAGGCGATCGGGCCGAAGGGCTCGCCCTCGCGGCCCAGCGATTTCAGCGCCACCAGCGCGCCGAGCAGGAACAAGAGCCCCGACAGCACCATGGGGAAATAGCCCGGCCCCATACGCAGCGAGGTGCCGATTTCCAGCTCCAGCGTCTGCCAGCCGAAGAAACCGGCCGCGGCCATCAGCAGGAGGCCGGCGGCGAGGTCGGTCTTGTCCTTGGGTTTCGTCGTCATGCGTTCGCCCTTTCAGGGGCCCCGCCCGCGGACAGGCGGGGCCGGATGGGATCAGTCGGCATAGACGCCGGCGGATTCGATGACCGGCTTCCAGCGCGCGATCTCGGATTCCAGCTTGGCCTTCAGCGCGGCGGGGGTGGCATTCTCGGCCGGCTCGGGCGCGGTGCCGAGATCCGCCATGGCCTTGACGACGCCCTCGTCGGCCAGCGCCTTTTGCAGCGATTGCGACAGGCGCTCGTTGATCTCGGGCGCGGTGCCCTTGGGGGTATAGATGCCGTGCCAGATGCCGACTTGCAGCGCCGACAGCCCGGATTCGGTCGCGGTCGGCAGGTCGGGGAACAGCGGCAGGCGCTCGGCCGTGGTGGTGGCATAGGCCTTGATCGTGCCGCCCTTGATCTGCTGCGTGGTGTTGGTGGTCTGGTCGCACATGATGTCGGTCTGCTCGCCCAGCAGGTCGGTCATCGCCGGGCCGGTGCCCTTGTAGGGAACGGTGACCAGCGGCGCCTCGAGCGCCTGCATCAGCAGCATGCCGCACAGGTGGCTGGCCGAGCCGATGCCGGCGTTGGCCAGGGTCAGCTTGTCGGCATTGGCCTTGACGTATTCGGTGAAGCCCGCGAAATCCGCCGGCTCGAAATCCTTGCGGGCGACGACGACCATCGGCACCTCGGTCACCAGGCCGACATAGTCGAAGGCGTTCAGCGGGTCATAGGCCAGCTTGCGATAGAGCGTGGCCGAGGTCGCCATGCCGATATGGTGCAGCAGCACGGTATAACCGTCCGGCTCGGCCTTGGCGACATTGCCCGCGCCCAGCGTGCCGCCGGCGCCGCCGACGTTTTCCACCACGATCTGCTGGCCCAGGTCCGAGGACATCTTTTCCGCCACCAGCCGCGCCACGGTATCGGTCGGTCCGCCGGCCGAGAAGGGCACGACCATGGTGATCTGCCGCGTCGGATAATCCTGCGCCCAGGCGCCCGAGCCGAACGCCATCACGGCCGTCAGCGCGGCGGCCAGTTTCGGATATGCCATCCGTGATTCCTCCCCTGTTGGGCCGCGCCTCCCTGCGGCCGATGCGGTCAGGTTGCGCGCGGCCCGGGCGATGCGCCAAACGCTAATCCGCCTTCCGGGCGGAAAACGCCGCGCCGGGGCCAGAAAATGGGTGGGAAAGGGAACATTGCCGCCATCGCATGGGTGGAAATCCACCCCTCAGCCGTCGTCCTCGGCGGCATCGAGGATCAGTCGGCGGTCCAGCCCGTATTTCTGCATCTTCTCGTAAAGCGTCTTGCGGGAAATCCCCAGGCCCTCATAGACCGCGCGCAGGCGGCCGCCATGGGCGGCGATGGCGCTGGCGATCAGGCTGCGCTCGTATTCGGCGACGCGCTCGGCCAGCCGGGTCGCGCCCGGGGCCGGCTCGGGCCGGCCCGGTTCCAGCCCCAGGACGAAGCGCTCGGCCAGGTTGCGCAATTCGCGGACATTGCCCGGCCAGTCGCGGGCGGCGAGGTCGGACAGCAAGGCCGGCGACAGCGCGCGCTCGGGCAGGTTGTGCCGCGCGGCGGATTCGCGGACCAGTTGCAGGAACAGCAGCGCCACGTCCTCGCGCCGGGCGGCGAGCGGCGGCACATGCAGCACCGCGACGTTCAGCCGCCAATACAGGTCCTCGCGGAAGGCGCCGCGCGCCACCAGTTCGGCCAGGTCGGTCTTGGAGGTGGCGATGAAGCGCACGTCCAGCGGCACCGCGTCGTTCGAGCCCAGCCGGGTGATGACCCGTTCCTGCAGGACGCGCAGCAATTTCGCCTGCAATTCCAGCGGCATCGAGCCGATTTCGTCCAGCAGCACCGTGCCGCCGCGCGCGTGCTCGAACTTGCCATAGCGCGGCCGCAGCGCGCCCGGGAAGGCGCCGGCCTCATGGCCGAACAGCTCGGATTCGATCAGCGCCTCGGGCAGGGCGGCGCACATGATGGCGATGAAGGGCCGGCCGGCGCGGGGCGAGATGTCGTGTAGCGCATGGGCCACGACCTCCTTGCCGCTGCCGGTCGGGCCGATGATCAGCGCATCCGCGTCCGAGGCGCCGATGGCGCGCAGGCGATAGCGCAGATCGACCATGGCCTGGCTGCGGCCGGGCAGGCGGGCCTCGATATCGTCGCGCTTGCCGGCGACGGCGCGCAGCCGGCGGTTTTCCAGCACCAGCGCGCGATGCTCGGCGGCGCGGCGGATCACCGTCGCCAGTTCCTGCACCACGAAGGGCTTCTCGATGAAGTCATAGGCGCCGCCGCGGATCGCCTCGACCGCCAGCGGCACCTCGGCATGGCCGGTGACCAGGATCACCGGGATCTCGGCGTCGATCGCGTGCAGCCGGCCCAGCAGGGTCATGCCGTCCATGCCGGGCATGCGGATGTCGCTGACCACGGCGCCGGCAAAGCCGGGGCCCGCCAGCGCCAGCGCCTCTTCGCCCGAGGCCAGCGCCTCGACCGCGAAGCCCGCCAGCTCCAGCGCCTGCGCGGTCGAGCCGCGCATCTGCGCATCGTCGTCGATCAGCAGGACGCGCGCGCTCATGCGGCGGCCTCCTGCGGGGCGGCGGGCAGGGTGACGCGGAACTCGGCCCCGGGGCTTGCGTCGTGGACGCTGATCTCGCCGCCGAGGTCGCGCAGGATATTGGCGGTGATCGACAGACCCAGGCCCAGGCCCGCGCCGATACCCTTGGTGGTGAAGAACGGGTCGAAGATGCGCGGCGCGATGGCATCAGACACGCCGGGGCCGCGGTCGCGGACACTGATCCGGACGCGACCGCCCTCGGCTCGGGCCGACAGCGTGATGCGGCGGTCCTCGGCCTCCAGCGCGGCATCGGCGGCGTTCGAGATCAGGTTGACCAGCACCTGCTGCAGCCGCGTCGCCCCGGCGCGCAGGGGCGGCAGGTCTGGGGGCAGGTCCAGCTCCAGCGTGGCGCCGCTGCCGGCCAGGCGACCGGCGACGATGGTCTGCGTCTCGGGCAGCAGCGCGGCCAGCGTCACCGCGCCGGGGTTGGCATCGGGCTGGCGCGCGGCCTGGCGCAGGTGCTTGCCGATGGCGGCCATGCGATCGACCAGCGCTAGGATCTCGGCGATGTTCTCGCGCGCACGGGCATAGTCGCCGCGCTCGATCAGGATGCCGGCGCTGTCGGCGTAGTTGCGCGCCGCCGCCAGGGGCTGGTTGATCTCATGCGACAGCGAGGCCGACATTTGCCCCAAGGCCGCCAGCTTCCCGACCTGCACCAGGCTCACCTGGGCGGCGCGCAGCTCGGCCTCGGTGGCGCGGCGCTCGGCGATCTCCTGGCCCAGCTGCTCGTTCACGCGGGCCAGGTCGGCGGTGCGGGCGATCACCCGGCGCTCCAGCTCTTCGGTCGCGGCCAGGCGCTCGCGCAGGCGGGCGCGGCGCTGGCGCAGCATCAGCGCGCCGAAGACCGCGGCCGACAAGAGCAGCACCAGGCTTGCCACCGTCAGCCGCGCCTCAGCCTGCAACTCGGCGCTGTCCAGCAGCACATGCACGGTCCAACCGGCCTCGGGCATGGGCTCGGCCGCGGCGATATAGTCGCGCCGGGGCGAGGCGGGGTCGCCGGGCCGGTCGGGCAGGCGCAGAAGCGCGGTGCCGCCGCGCGCGATGCGTTCCAGCGGCAGGTCGGCCAGCGGCGTCTCGGCATAGCGGCGCGAGGCGGCGGTGCGCGCCAGCCGGTCCGGCGTCAGCGGCTGCAAGGCGTGATAAAGCCAGGCCGGCTGCGAGGACAGGAACACCGTGCCCTCGGGGTCGGTCACCAGCACGCGGCTGGCGCCGCCCTGCCAGCCGGCCTCGATCCGGTCGACGCCGATCTTGACCGCCGTCACCGCGACGATGCGCCCGCCCGCGTCCCTGACCGGGGCCGAGAAGAAATAGCCCCGCACCCCCGAGGTGGTGCCGACGCCGTAAAACCGCGCCGGCTTCCCGCGCATCGCGTCGATGAAATAGGGCCGATAGCTGAAGTTCTGCCCCACGAAGCTGAGCCGCTGGCCGTGGTTCGAGGCGGCGATGGTCAGCCCGTCCGGCAGCATCAGGTAGATGTCCGAGGCCTGCAGCGCCGCGTTCTGCCGCTCCAGCCAGCGGTTCGTGGCGGCGAGCAGGTCCGAGTCGGTCGGATCGGCGACCAGCTGCCGGATCAGGTCCAGGTCGCCCAGAAGCTGCGGCACCATCTCGTAGCGGGCGAGGTCGGCCTCCAGCGCGTTGACGGTCAGCCGCAGCGTGGTCTCGGCCCGGGCATAGCCGCGCGCCATGGCCTGCCGCTCGGCCAGCCGGGCGCCCAGCCAGACGGTCGCCGCCAGCGCCAGCAGCGCCAGCGCCCAAAGCGGCGCCGCGCGCCAGCCGGCGCGCCGGGAATGGGAAAGCGGCATCTCCATGCGGGAAATCTGGCAGCAAGCCGGGCGCGGCGCAATGGCGCGGGGTTCTCGCGGCGCCGATCTGCGGTTACACAGGCGCGACTCGCGCCGCGCCGCGGCGAAAGCAGGATGGGATTGCCGATGATTTCGCCCGCGCCGCAGGCCGCCCCGGCCGATTTCGCCATCCGGCTGGACGGCCTGGGCTATGAGGCCGGCGGCCGGCCGGTGCTCTCGGACGTGACGCTGCATTCCTCGGCCCGGCGCATCGGCGTGGTCGGGCGCAACGGCTCGGGCAAAAGCACGCTGGCGCGGCTGCTGGCCGGGTTGCTGGCGCCGACCAGCGGCCAGGTCCGCATCGGCGGCCACGATCTTTACCGCGACCGCCGCGCGGCGCTGCAGACCGTGGGCATCCTGTTCCAGAACCCGGAACACCAGATCATCTTTCCCCGCGTCGCCGAGGAAATCGCCTTCGGCCTGCGCCAGCAGGGCCTGGACAAATCGGCCGCGGCCCAGCGTGTGCGGGCGGTGCTGGCGGCCTTCGACAAGCCGCATTGGCACGACGCGCCGATCTCGGCCCTGTCGCAGGGCCAGAAGCACCTGGTCTGCATGATGGCGGTGCTGGCGATGCGGCCGAAACTGCTGATCCTGGACGAGCCCTATGCCGGGCTCGACATCCCGACGCGGCGCCAGCTTGCCCGCCACCTGCACCGCGCCGACACCCGGCTGCTGCATATCTCGCACGAGCCCGCCGATCTGGAAGCCTGCGAGGCGCTGTTCTGGCTCGACCGCGGCGGCATCGTCGCCCAGGGCGGGCCCGAGCTGCTGGACACTTTTACCGCCGAGATGATCCGGCTGGGGGATCTCGATGATCTCGCTGACCTCGCCGGTTGAGACGCGCGCCCATCGCTGGCCCGCCGGGCTGAAGCTGGGGGCGCTGTGCCTGTGCTCGACCGGGCTGTTCTGGCTGCCCGGCATCGGCTGGAACGCCGCCGCGCTGGCGCTGGTGCTGGGGCTCTATGCTCTGCCGGGGCCGGTCTTCCTGCGCGCGGGACTGGCCAGCCTGCGGGTGGTGCTGCCCTTCGTCGCCATCCTGCTGGCCTGGCACGCGCTGACCGGCGACCTGCCCCAGGGCGTCGCGATCACGCTGCGCATGGTGGCGCTGGTGGCGCTGGCGAACCTGGTGACCATGACCACGCCGCTCGAGGACATGGTGGCGCTGATCCACCGCCTGACCGCGCCGCTGCGCCGGCTGGGCCTGCGCACCGCCGCGCTGGAGCTGGCGATCCCGCTGGTCATCCGCTTCACCCCGGTGCTGGTCGCCCGGGCCGAGACCCTGGCCGAAGCCTGGCGCGCGCGCTCGCGCCGCCGCCCCGGCTGGCAGCTGGTCCTGCCCCTGACCTTGCAGGCACTGGACGACGCCGATCATGTCGGCGAAGCTTTGCGGGCGCGGGGTGGCGCCCCCATATCCCTGGACACGGAGGATTAGGCCATGGAACGCAATATCGCGCAGGTCGCGCTGTTTGCCGCGATGATCGCGGCGCTGGGGCTGGTGCCGCAGATCACGCTGGGCTTCGGCGTGCCGATCACCGCCCAGACCCTGGGGGTGATGCTGGCCGGTGCCGTGCTGGGCGCCCGGCGCGGCGCGGCGGCGGCGGGGCTGTTCCTGCTGCTGGTCGCGCTGGGCCTGCCGCTGCTGGCCGGCGGGCGCGGCGGCCTTGGCGTCTTCGCCTCGCCCACGGCGGGCTTTGCGCTGGGCTTCCCGGTCGCGGCCTTTGTCACCGGGCTGTTCGTCGAGCGCGTCGCGCTGCGCCCGGCCGGCCTTGTCGCCGGCATCGGCGCGGTGCTGGGCGGCATCGTCGTGCTGTATATCCTGGGCGCCGGCGGGCTGGCCATCGTCACCGGCAAGCCCTTGGCCGAGGCCTTCCGCCTGGTCGCGGTCTTCATCCCGGGCGATCTGTTGAAGGCCGCGATCACCGGCATGCTGGTGCAGGCGCTGGCCCGCGCCCGGCCGCAGACGCTGGCTTGGCATCGCCCGGCCGGCTCGGCCCAGACCCGGCTGTGAGCCAGGGGGCATTCGCCCCGGCCCGGCCCGGCGCGGTGCTCGATTGCGGCGGCGCCGGGCAGAATGCGGCGGCACTCGCGGCGCTGCTCGACTGCCTGGCGCGCGGCCTGCCGATCCACGCCAGCCTTGAGGGCATCCGCCCCGAGGGCGACGTGCCCGGCGCCTGGCTGTGCTGCCAAAGCTCGGGCTCGGGCGGCCGGGTCAAGACCATCCGGCGCAGCCACGCCTCTTGGCTCGCCAGCTTCCGGGTCAACCGCGATCACTATGGCCTGTCGGCCGCCGATCGCTATGCCGTGCTGGGCCAGCTTGGCCATTCGCTGGCGCTTTACGCCAGCATCGAGTGGAGTTCGTTCGCCGTCAGCCCCGCCGCGGCCAGCACCGCGCGGATCGCCGGCACCGGCGCGAGGCCGGGCAGTTCGGGATCGGCGCCCAGCGTCGCGCCCACCAGGATGCGCAGCCGGGGCGTTGCCAGCCGCCGCGCGACGGCATCGGAGACCAGCAGGCAGAACCCCGCCCCATCCGCCGCGACGGCGGTGTTGGCGGCGGTGACGCTGCCCGACAGCGCCTTGGCCCGGGCGCAAAGCGCGGGCGTCAGGCGCCGGGCATAGGGGTCGGCAGCAACCCCGGCGATGGCGGTGATTTCCTGCGCCATGCGGGGCGCCGCGGCCAGCGCGCGGGCGTGGCTGGCGATGGTCCAGGCGTCCTGGTCCGTGCGGGTGATGCGCATCAGCCGCGCCACGGTCTCGGCGGCCTCGGCCATGTCGGGGTCGCGCTCGGGCCAGGGGGTGAAGGGCGGCTGGTCATAGGGCTCGGCTGGGCCGCCCGCGGGGTCGGTGCGCAGGCGCAGGGGGCGGCGGGAATAGCTCTCGGCGCCGCCGGCGATCACCAACTGCGCCCGGCCGGCGCGGATCAGCGCCTCGGCCAGCAGCGCCGCATCCATGCCGCCGCAGCATTGCCGGTCGAGCGTCAGCCCGGCGACCGGCAGGCCGGCGGCCAGCGCCGCGACCCGTGCCGGATTGCCGCCGCCGCCCAGCGCATTGGCCAGGATCAGCTCATCCACATCGCCGGGCGCCAGCCCCGCGTCGCGCAGCAGGGCGGCGATCACCGGCGCGGCAAGCTGATGGATGTCCAGGCCCGCGAAACCCCCGCCGCGCGGCACCACGGCGCTGCGGCGGGCGGCGACGACGACCGCCCCGGTCATGGCGCGACCAGCCGGGCGAGCGCCGCCAGATCCGGCTTGTCCGAGCCGAGCAGCGGCATTTGCGGCAGGAACACCACCCGGCGCGGCGCGGCGTGATCGCCCAGCGCCTCGCGGCAGGCGCGGCGCAGGCGGGCGGCCAGCGCATCGTCGGGCGCGCCCTCGACCACCGCGACCACGGCATGGCCGCGCAGCGCGTCGGGCAGCGCCAGCGCAGCGCTGGGGGCGGCGACGGCGCCGGCCAGCACCGTCTCGACATCCTCGAGGAACAGGTTCTGGTCCGCGACCGTCACCATGCGGCTTTCGCGGCCGCGCAGGAACAGGTTGCCCTGCGCGTCGAGCCAGCCGATGTCGCCGGGTTGCAGATAGCCCTGCGCGCGCGGCAGCGGCGGCAGGTCCGGCTCGGCATAGCCGTCGAAGAGATAGGGGCTGGCGACCCCGATGCGGCCCGCCGCATCCAGCTGCAGATCTACCCCGGGATAGGCGCGGCCGACCGAGCCCTGCGGCGTGGCTGCATCGGCGATGGCGATGAAGCTGGTCTCCGAGGCGCCGTAGAATTCGCGGATCGCCGCATTGGGGCACAGGCCTGCGATGCCGGCGCGGCAGGCCGGGTCCAGCTTGCCGCCGCCGCAGAAGACATGCGTCACGCCGGCCAAGCAACCCGGCCCGGCCAAGAGCAGCCGGCGCAATTGCGCGGGCGTGGCATAGATCACCGTCGCCTGCGCCAGCGCGGCGCGCTGCCGGCGCGGGCTGTCGCCGGCCAGCACCATGAGGCCGGCGCCGAGCTGCAACGCCTTCGTGGAACTGATGGAGGCTTTTGCCGTCCAGGCCATCGCCTGCACCCGCGAAACCGGCCTGCCCATGGATCGCATCAACCCCGGCGGCGGTGCCCTGGCGCGCGGGCATCCCATCGGCGCATCGGGCGCGATCAACCTCGTGCGGCTGTTCCACGATATGGAGCCAGGCCAGACCGGGCTTGCCGCCATCGCCGCCGCCGGCGGGCTCGGCACGGCGATCCTGCTGCGGTGCGAGGGCTAGAAGCCGCGAAAGCTGGTGAACTCGGCCAGGTCGGCGCGTTCGGTGCGGAAGCGGTTCTCGGGCGCATCCGGGTCGGGCCAGCCGAGCGCCAGGCCGCAGACCACCATCTGATCCCGGGGCAGGGCCAGCAGGCGATGCGCCTCGGGCCCGTAATTCGCCAGCGCGCCGATGCCGGTCGCGCCCAGGCCATGCGCCTCGGCCGCGAGCAGGAAGCCCATCAGGCTCATCCCCAGGTCCATGAAACAGCCCTTGCCCATGGTCCGGTCGATGGTGACGACCACGCCCACCGGCGCGCCGAAGAAATCGTAGTTGCGCCGGAACTGCCGGCGGCGGCCGTCGAGATCGCGCCGCTCGATCCCCAGGGCCTGATAGAGCACATAGCCCGCCGCGCGCTGCCGGGCCTTCAGCCCGGGCGGCATCGGCTCGGGGAAATAGGAATATTCGCGCGCCTGCGGGGCGCCGGCGTCGATCGCGGCCTGCAATCCTGCCACCAGGTCCGCCAGGGCGCTGCCGGCCAGGACGTGGAAATGCCCCGGCTGCAGGTTGGCGCCGCTGGGGGCGCTGCGGGCCAGGCGGCAGATCTCCTCGACCGTGACGCGCGGCACCGGGCGGTCCAGATAGGCCCGCACCGAGCGCCGCTTTCGCATCAATTCGCTGAAATTACGCTGCATCCCCTGCCTTGCCAAACCGCTCGAGAGCAGGCGTAAACTGGCGGGCGATGCCCCCGGGGTCAAGCGGCCGCGCGGGCAAGAACCGGACCCAGGGTTGCCAAGGCATGACATTTCTTCCCGCGTTCAAACGATATTCGGTGCTGGCGCTGTGCGGCTTTGGCGCGGCCGTCATGCTGGCGCTGCTCGCGGCGGGCTGGCGCTGGCCGCTGCTGCCGGCGGTCCTGCTGGGGGCGCTGGTGCTGCTGGGGATCCGCGACCTGATCCAGAAGCGCCATGCCGTGCTGCGCAACTATCCGATCATCGGCCACATGCGCTTCCTGCTCGAGGACATCCGCCCCGAGATCCGGCAATACCTGATCGAGAGCGACAGCGACGAGCTGCCCTTCTCGCGCGAGGCGCGCAGCCTGGTCTATCAGCGCGCCAAGGGGGTCGAGGACAAGAAGCCCTTCGGCACCTCGGAAAAGGTCTATGAGGCCGGCTATGCCTGGGTCACGCATTCGGTGGCGCCCAAGGTCATCACCGACAGCGATTTCCGCGTCCTGGTCGGCGGGCCGGACTGTCGCCAGCCCTATTCCGCCAGCCTCTACAACATCTCGGCCATGAGCTTCGGCGCGTTGTCGGCCAATGCGATCATGGCGCTGAACCAGGGCGCGAAGCTGGGCGGCTTTGCCCATGACACGGGCGAGGGCGGCATCAGCCGCTATCACCGCCAGCATGGCGGCGACCTGATCTATCAGGTGGCTTCGGGCTATTTCGGCTGCCGGGACGAAGAGGGCCGGTTCTCGGCCGAGAAATTCCGCAGCCAGGCGCTGGACCCGCAGATCCGCATGATCGAGATCAAGCTGAGCCAGGGCGCCAAGCCCGGCCATGGCGGCATGCTGCCCGCGCGCAAGATCAGCCCCGAGATCGCCGAGGCGCGCGGCGTGCCGATGGGCGTGGACTGCATTTTGCCGCCCTCGCACAGCAGCTTCTCCACGCCGGTCGGGCTGATGGCGTTCGTGGCGCAATTGCGCGAACTGTCGGATGGCAAGCCGGTGGGCTTCAAGCTGTGCATCGGGCACCGGCGCGAATTCATGTGCATCGTCAAGGCGATGCTGAAGACCGGCATCACGCCCGACTTCATCACCGTCGACGGGAAAGAGGGCGGCACCGGCTCGGCCCCCCTGGAGTTCACCAACCGCGTCGGCATGCCGATGCTGGAGGGGCTGGCCTTTGTCCACAACACCCTGCGCGGCGCCGGGCTGCGGCAGCGCATCCGCATCGGCGCGGCGGGCAAGATCGTCAGCGCCTTCGACATCGCCCGGGCGCTGGCGCTCGGGGCGGATTGGTGCAACTCGGCCCGCGGCTTCATGTTCGCCATCGGCTGCATCCAGTCGCAGTCCTGCCATACCAACGCATGCCCGGTCGGCATCGCCACCCAGGACAAGCTGCGCCAGCGCGGGCTGGAGGTCGGGACCAAGGCGCTGCGCGTGGCGCGGTTCCACAAGAACACCCTGCATGCGCTGGCCGAGATCGCGGGCGCGGCGGGGCTGAGCGCGCCCAGCGACTTCCTGCCCTATCACTTCATGTTCCGCCACAAGGACGGCACCTTCTCGGATGGAACGAGGCATTCCCCTATCTGCCGCAGGGCTTCCTGGTCGCGGACCGCGAAACCGAGGAGCTGCGCGACTGGCACAAGCGCTGGGGCCGCGCCTCGGCCGAGACCTTCGCGCCCTCGGTCATCCCGGAGGGGCGTTTCGTCTGATGCCGGCGCGGGCGGCGTTGACCCCTGCCGCCGGATGCGCCAGCCTGACCCCCGCGACAGGACAGCGGGGAAACGGGCATGACACATCGGGTCGTGGTCATCGGCGCGGGATTCGCCGGTTTGCAGGTGGTCTTGGGGCTGCCGGGCGCCGGATGCCAGATCACGCTGGTCGACCAGCGCAACCATCACCTGTTCCAGCCCTTGCTTTATCAGGTGGCGACGACGCTGCTGGCGACCTCGGACATCGCCTGGCCGATCCGGGCGCTGATGCGCGAGCGCAGGGACGTCACCACGCTTCTGGCCGCGGTCGAGGGCGTGGACCGCGCCGCGCGCGAGGTGATCCTGCGCGGCGGCGCGCGGCTGGCCTATGACACGCTGGTCATCGCCACCGGCGCCCGCCACGCCTATTTCGGCAAGGACGCCTGGGAGGCCGACGCGCCGGGGCTGAAGACGCTGGAGGATGCGACCACGATCCGGCGCCGGCTGCTTCTGGCCTTCGAGCGGGCCGAGACCTGCGCGGACGAGGCCGAGCGCCAGGCGCTGCTGACCTTCGCCGTGATCGGCGCCGGCCCGACCGGGGTCGAGCTGGTCGGCATCATCGCCGAGCTGGCGCATCGCATCCTGCCGCCGGAGTTCCGCCGCATCGACACCCGCCAGGCGCGGGTGCTGCTGGTCGAGGCCGGGCCGCGCATCCTGCCCGCCTTCAGCGAGACGCTGTCGGATTACGCCCGCAAGGCGCTGGAACGGCGTGGGGTCGAGGTTCTGACCGGCGCCCCGGTCACCGATTTGTCGGACGCGGGCATCATGCTGGCGGGCCGGCAGATCCCGGCGCGCACGGTGATCTGGGCGGCGGGGGTGCAGGCCTCGCGCGCCGCCGAATGGCTGGGGGCCGAGGGCGACCGGGCGGGGCGGGTCCTGGTCACGCCGCAGCTGACGCTGCCGGGCGATCCGGCGGTCTTCGTGCTGGGCGACACGGCGCATGTGCAATCGGGCGGCCGCATGGTGCCGGGCGTGGCGCCGGCCGCCAAGCAGCAGGGCAAGTTCGCCGCCAGGGCGATCCGGGCGCGGCTGCGGGGCGCGGCGGCCCCGGGCGATTTCCGCTATCGCGACATGGGCAACCTCGCCACCATTGGGCGCAATGCGGCGGTGATCGAATTCGGCCGCTTCAAGATGACCGGCTGGTTCGCCTGGTGGGTCTGGGGCATCGCCCATATCTATTTCCTGATCGGCACCCGTTCGCGGCTGTTCGTGGCGCTGAGCTGGCTGTGGGTGTTCCTGTCCGGGCAGAACTCGGCCCGGCTGATCACCCAGAAGGAAACCCTGAAGGACAGCCCGCCGCCGCGCCGAGGCGGCGGCGGGCCCTAGAACTTGACCTTGGGCTTCGGCGGCTCGGCCGGTGCCGCTGCGGCGGCCAGGTCTTCGGCCAGCTTGCGGTTCAGAAGCCACAGCCGCAGGATCACCGTGTCGGGCTTGGCGTAACGCTCGATCCGGACGGTGACGACGGGGCCGCAACGCGCCAGCTCCGGCTCGGCGCCGGTGCCGCCCAGCACCACCATCGGCCAGCCGAAGGAACGCCAGAAGCCGGCGTCGCCGCGCCGGCTGGCCTGGGCGCGCTGCTGCACGGCCGGCTCGTCGCTGCCGAGTTCCGGCTGGCCCTCGGCGCTTTGCGGGTTGAGCGTGGACGGGCCGCCGCAGAAGCCATAGGCGTCTTCGTCCGGCGGCAGGGTGCCCCAGGCCCATGCGGTGTCGCGGTATTCGCTGATCGCCGGGCCGTATTTCTCGATCAGGCTGGCCTTGAGCCCGTCCACCGAGATCTCGGCTTCGGGGAGTTCCAGCTGGCGCATGATCGCGACCACGGTCTTGTCGGGCGATTGCGGGGCATAGACCGCCGCCAGCGCCTCGCCCGTCGCGGGGTCGACATAGCCCGTGGCGGTGCCGAACGGGCCCGTGCCGGGCTTGACGGTGGCAAAGACATCGGCCTGCGGCAGATGCGCCCGCGCCGCCTTGTCGAAATCGGCCAGCGCCATGCCCAGCGTCATGCCCAGCACGTCCTGCGCCTTGGGCGGCGTGCCGGTCACCGCCTGCCAGTCGCCGGGTTGCAGGTGGCCGACCTGGACGACGGCGCCGCTGCCGGGCTTGCTGCCGAAAAGCTGCACCCCCTGCACGGCGGCCTTCAGCACCAGCATGCCGCGCAGCCCCTCGGGCGCCGCGCTGAGCTGGTCGGCGGGGATCAGGCGGCGCTCGGTCAGGGTCAGCTCATAGCTGGCGGCGGCCAGCGATGTCTCGGCCAGCCGGCCCAGGTCCGGCTGGGCATCGACCTGCAACAGCAGATCGGCATAGCTGCCGCTGGCGGTGCCGTCATTGCCGCTGCGCAGATACTGGCAGTTCGACGCCGGCCCCTGGCCCGCCATGCCCAGCGTCCACAGCCGCGCCGGTCCGGGACGCGCGCGGTTGCCGTTCATCGCCAGCAGCTTTTCCACCCGGGGCAGCGGCTGGCCCAGCAACCCCTGGGCATTGGCGCTGAACAGCTTGTCCTCGTTCTCCTGGCCGACGCGGCCCAGCTCGCTGGCGCCCAGGCAGCCGGTCAGCGGATGGGTGTTGCCCGGCGCCACCGGCAGCAGCACCTGCTGCGGCAGCAGCGCCACCCGGGCCCGGGTCCAGTCGCGGAAGGCCGGCAGCATGGCGTCGATCTCGGACGGTTCCATCGTCCTGGCCGGGTCGCGGAAGAAGCGGTCCCAATCCAGCGCCATCGTGCCGTCCGCGGCCGCGCGTTCCTTGGCCATGCGTTGCAGCAGCATGCGGCGATAGCCGGCGTCGTCATAAAGATCGGGCTGCACGGCCAGCGCCAGCAGGTCCAGCCCCTCGGGGTCGAGCATCAGCGCCTTCGGCACGGCCGAGGGCTTGGCGGGATCGGCCAGCACCCAGGCCAGCCGGTCGGGCGCGGCCAGCGCCAGCCGCAGTTCAGGCGCATCGGGCCAGGGAAACTGATTGCCGCGGCCGAAGATCGCCTCGGTCGGGGCGCCGAGCTTCAGCGCGGGATGCTCCTCCTCGCGCGCGGTGGCATCGACGATGGGCACCTTCAGGAACATGTGCAGCGCGCCATTGGCGTCCGCCATGCCCGCCACGGCCACGGCCTGGTCCGCCGGCACGCGCAGCAGTTCGTAATCCGTCCGGCTCGCGGCAGCCAGGTTCGGCGGCGTCACCCCGGACAGATCCTTGTCATAGGGCACCGCCTGGAAGTTGACCTGCCGGGTCGGAAAGCCGCCCAGTTCGGGGTCGTAGGCGTCGATCAGCATCACCGCGGCGATCCAATAGCTGTCCTGCGCCAGGCCGGGCAGTTCGGCGCGATAGTCCGCGGCCCGGTTGCCGCGCCGGTCGGCGGGCAGGTTGGCGATCTCGTAGGGGTCGAGCATGCCCGCCTCGAGCGCGCCGGGATGGCGCACCGCGACCGCCGCCATCAGCGACTTGCCCGAGGTGGCGAAGATCTCGTCCGGCACGGCCCCCGTCTGCGCCTGCGCCTGGTCCGGCGCCTGCGCGGCCAGCGCCGCCGGCACCTCGAGGTCGCGGATGCGGGTGCGGGCGCCGGGATCGGCGAACAGCGCCAAGGCCTCGACATGGACCTGCGGCGCCACGGTCTCGAGCTCGGCCGCGCCGATCGGGTCGCTGCCGGCCGGGCGCACCCGCATCGCGGCCACGGCGTAATCGGCGACCAGATAGACGGTGCGCTGGCCCATGCTGCCGGCCTTGTTCAGATGCGCCAGCAGCTTTTCGGCATTGTCCACGTCGATGCGGAAGAACTGCGGCACCGCCGGCGGCTGGCCCGAGACCAGGTCCGGCAGCCAGGCCGCATATTCGCGCTGGATGGTCAGGGGAAAGCCGCCGGCGTCGAAGTCGTATTCGCCCAGCTGCACCGGCATCACGGCGCGCAGCGGCACCGGGAATTGCGGCGCCCGGCCCGAGATCAGCCGGCGCAGCTGCGGCTCGGCCTGGTTCATCGCCTTGCGCACCGAAAGCTCGCTGAGGCCGTTGGCATAGCCGCTGGCGCCGTCCATGGCCAGCGCGGTCGGTAAAAGCTCGACCCGCTCGCGCCTGGACAGAAGCGCATTCGCGGCCTGCAGCGCCAGCCGCGGGTCCAGCACACGGTCCGGGCCGGCGTCGATCAGCGCTCCGAGCCGCATCGCCAGTTCGAGCAGTTGCAGCCCGTTCTGGCCTGATCCATAGCCGTCCTCCTGCAGCAGGGCGCGCGGCTGGTCCTTGCGCTGGACGCGGCGGGTCTGGGTGTCGCGCTCGGGCGTGGTCAGGATGCGGCCGGCCTGTTCGGGGATGCCGTAGATCGCGGCAATGGCGGCGGCATCGGCCGGGCGGTCGATCTTTTGCGCCTCGGGCGCGGCGCCGGTCCAGACATGCAGCACCTGTTCGTCCCGGGCGCCGGTCGCGCGATCTTCGGCCGAGGCGACCAGCAGCGTCGCGCGCTGGATGGCGATGCGGGCCTTGCCCATCGGCCAGGCGGTCAGGTCGGTCGAGGGTTCCAGCCCGGACAACTCCATCTCGACCCGCAGGACCGGGCGGCCGCTGCCATTGACGGGCTGCGCCCAGGCGGTGCGGTAATCGGCGGGCACGGCCAGGAAGAAGGGCTTCTCGGACGCCAGGTGCAGTTCCAGCCCGCCGCTCGCGCCGCGCAGCTGCAGGGCGGTGATGGCCGGCACGCCGCTGATGTCGGTCAGGTTGCCGCGCATCTCGGGGAACCAATGCGTGGCGCGCTGGTCAAGCCCGTTCTCGTCCTTGTCGTTGGTGCCTTTCTGCAAGGGCAGGTCCAGCACCGCCAGCCGGGGCGGATGCTGGCCGTAATGCGTCACGGCGGTCTCGACCAGCGGGCGCAGCTGCGCCTGCTGCAGGCCATAGGGCGGCGGGTTGCCGTCGGCCATCGGCAGCTTGCCGTAATTGCGGGCGATGGTGGGCGCCCAGATCTGTTCGGGCGCGCGGCTGAGGGCCCAGAACAGATAGGCGGCATGCAGATGGTCGCCGTCGCGGATCACCTCGGCGCCGGCCGGGTCGAACTCTGCTGCGCTGGCGGCGGTCGGCGCCGGGCCCTCGGCGGGGGTTTCGGGAAACAGCGCGGTCTCGGCCGCCTCGGGGAAGGCTGCGCCCGAATCGAGGGGCTGATCGGCGGGCTGCGCCGTCCCGGCATGGTCTTGCGCGGGTTCCGGTTCCGGGTCGGGCGCCGGGGCCTGGGCCACCAGCGTGCTGGCCTGGCGCGGCGCGAGATAGCCCGAGGGCGTCGCCCCGACCGATTCCTGCCAGGCCGCGATGGCCTTGCGGCTGCCCGGGCCAAGGGCGCCGTCGATCGCGCCGCCATAGAAGCCGGCCTCGCGCAGGGCGCGCTGCACGGCCTTGCGCTCGGCCAGCGACATCCGCGGCTGCTTCGGCTGCGGCGCGGCGGGGGCCTGACGCTGGGCGTTCTGCTGGCGGCGCTGCGGCTGTTGCTGATACTGTTGCTGCTGGTATTGCTGCTGGCGCTGCAGGTCGCGCTGCTGCTGCTGGCGCGACTGTTCCTGCACGATGGCGCCCAGGATGCCGCCGACGATTCTGGCCGCATCGTCGGCCTGGGCCGGCAGGCACAAGGACAGGCACAGCAGCGGCGTGGCAAGCCGTTTCGACAGGCGTGTCATGGGAAACCTCTTGCACTCGGGAATGGATAAAGTTTCCGTGAGGAATCGGAATCCCGTCAAGATATTGAAAAGGGCAGGTTTGCGAGCCCCGGCGCCGGGTTTTCGCCTTTTGCGCGATTGTGACATGAAATCGACAGCCGTTATGCGCCGTCGCCCGCTGTCCGGCACGAGCGTGGAAATATCCGCCTAATACAGTAAGGAATTCCTGTCCGGCGCGATGGCCGCGCCCGGGCGGCTTGGGCTGAGGGATACGGAGAGGCAGGGTGGCGGTCGGCGGGCATCCGAAATGCGAATTCCATGCGCTTTATGCCGATCATCACGGCTGGCTTCAGGGCTGGCTGCGCGGACAGCTGGGCGACGGCGGCGATGTGGCGGCCGACCTGGCGCAGGACACCTTTCTTCGGCTGATCGCGGCGCGGCGCCAGCCTTCGCGCCTGGGCGAGCGGCCGCGCGCGCTCTTGACCCATATCGCCAAGGGCCTGCTGGTCGATCATTGGCGCCGCAAGCGGGTCGAGCGCGCCTATCTGGACGCGCTGGCGCATCTGCCCGCCGCCGCCGCGCCCCCGGCCGAAGAGCAGCTGGTGGTGATCGAGACGCTTTCGCGCATCGACGCCCTGCTGGCGCGGCTGCCGGCGCCGACGCGCGAGGTCTTCCTGCTGGCGCAGCTGGACGGGCTGACGCTGCAACAGATCTCGGACCGGGTGCAGATGCCGGTCATCACCGTGCGCCGGCACATCCGCAAGGCGCTTCTGGCCTGCATGGCGCTGGCCTGCTGATGCCGCCGCAGCCGCCCACCGAATTGCTGGAACAGGCCGCAGACTGGGCGCTGGCCCTGCGCTATGGCGACGCGGACCCGGCCCAGCGCGCCGCCTTTCGCGACTGGCTGGCGCAGGAACCGCAGCACGCCGCCGCCTGGCAGCGGGCCGAGATGGTGTTCCACAGCTTCGAGCGCCTGCCGCCGGGCCTGGGCCGGCAGGTGCTCGGCCAGGTCGACCCGCAGCCCGGCCGGCGCCGGGCGCTGGTCCTGCTGGCGGGGCTGGCCGCGACCGGCGCGGGCGCGCTGGCCTGGCAGCAGCCCTGGCAGAAATGGCGCGCCGATGTCGCGACCGCGGTGGGCGAGCGGCGCAGGCTGGCGCTGCCCGATGCCTCGGCGCTGGTGCTGAACACCGACAGCGCCGCCGACATCGCCTTTACCGCGGCCGAGCGCCGCATCGAACTGCGCGGCGGCGAGATCCTGGTCACCACCAGCCCCGACCCGGCCCCGGTCGCCCGCCCGCTGCTGATCGGGACCGCCTTCGGCGAGGTGCGGGCATTGGGCACGCGCTTCAGCCTGCGCGAACTCGACGGGCAGGTGCGGGTGGCGGTGTTCCGCGACGCGGTCGAAATCCGGCCCAGCCGGGGCACGCCGCGGCGGATCGAGGCCGGGGCGCAGGCGGAATTCTCGGCCGAGGGGGTCTGGCCGGCGCGTCCGGTCGACGACAGCGCCGCGATCTGGGAACAGGGCATGCTGCTTGCGCAGGACATGCCGCTGGCCGAGGTGCTGGCCGAGATGGCGCGCCATCGCCACGGCATCCTGCGCTGCGACCGCCAAGTAGCGGAGATCCGGGTTTCGGGCGCGATCTCGCTAGCCGATACCGAGGGCGCGCTGGACCTGCTGGCCCGGACCCTGCCGGTGCGCATCCAGCGCCGCACGCCCTGGTGGGTGGTGGTCGTGCCGCGCGGCTGAAGATTTTTCGCGCCGGGGGTGATCACATTTCGCTGCTCGTCCGGTGAATGAGGAAAGGCCGCCAGCCCGAGCGCCAGCCCGCCGCCGACCCTTCAGCCAAGGACCACGCTGCATGAACCACCTGACCTACGCCCCGGCAGCCGCCGCGCGTGCGCTTGCCGTTTCCGCCGGCCTGACCGTCGCCCGGGCGCTGCTGCTCGGCACGGCACTGGGCACCATCATCGCCGCCCCCGCCACGGCCCAGGCGCGCGACTATGCCATCGGGCCCGGGCGGCTCAGCGACGTGCTGGCCCGCTATGCCGCCGCCTCGGGCGTGCAGCTGGTCTATCAGCCCTCGGACCTGGCCGGGCGGCAAAGCGCCGGGATCAGCGGCAGCTATACGGTCGAGCAGGGCTTTGCCCGGCTGCTGGCCGGCAGCGGCTTCCGGCTGCAATCGGCCGGCGCCGGCCGCTATGTGCTGGTCGGACCGCAAACCCAGGGCAGCGCCGCACCGGGCGCCGCGGGCGCGGTGGTGCTGGAAACCGTGACCCTGCATGGCGCCGGCGCCACCACCGAGGGCAGCGGCAGCTATGCGACCGAGGCGGCCAGCATCGCGCGCGGCGCCGAGTCGCTGCGGGAGGTGCCGCAATCCGTCACCGTGCTGACCGACCAGGCGCTCGAGGACCAGAACCTGACCATGATGTCCGAAGCCATGGCCAAGGCGCCGGGCATCGTCGCCACCACGGATGGCATGGGCAACCCCGAGTTCCGCTCGCGCGGGTTCGTCATCGACAATTACCAGATCGACAATATGGGGACCTCGTATACCTCGACCTTCCGGCCGGATTTCGACCTGGCGATCTATGACCGGGTCGAGGTGCTTCGCGGCGCCGAGGGGCTGTTCTCGGCCGCGGGCGAGCCGGGCGGCACCATCAACCTGGCGCGCAAGCGGCCGACGGACGAGGTGCGTTCATCGGTGTCGCTGGCCTATGGCAGCTGGAACAACCGCCGCATCGAGGCCGATATCGGCGGCCCCATCGGTTTCGACGGCCGGCTGCGCGGCCGGGTGGTCGGCGTCTGGCAGGACCGCGAGTATTTCTATGCGCCGGCGGACGAGGAAAAGCAGGTGCTTTACGGCATCCTGGAATACGACCTGGCGCCCGACACCACCATCAGCGGCGGGGTGACCTATCAGCACCAATACGGCACGCATTGGCAAACGGGCCTGCCGACCTTCCTCGACGGCAGCCAGCTGGGCCTGCCGCGCGACCTGGCGCTGAACCCGGACTGGGCCAGGCGCGACACCACCATCCGCGAGACCTTCTTCACCGCCGAACACCGCTTCAACGACGACTGGTCGGTGAAGCTGAACGCCATGCAGCAGAAATACGATTTCGACTATCTCAAGCTGAACGTCGGCGGCCCGGTCGATCCGGCAACGGGGCTGTTCGGCGCGCCGAGCGTCTCGTCCGAGGATGACGGCAACCACTCCAAGGGCGTGGACCTGAGCGTCACCGGCCGCTTCCGCGCCTGGGGCGTGGACTACAAGCTGACCGCCGGCGCCGACTGGCGGATGAGCGAGGGCAAGCAGATCCGCAACCGCTACAGCACCGCCTTCCCGGACGGCGAGCTGGGCATCGACGATTTCCCCGGCGTCGATCTGCCGGAACCGACCTTCCTGCGGCGCGACCACGGCTGGCCGGCCTGGGGCGGCAAGCAGCAGGGCATCTATGCCCGGCTGGACATGGCCGTGACCGACAAGGCGCATGTCATCGTCGGCGGCCGCTACGGCAACTACAAGCATCGCGACATCTACGAGCTTTACGACGACAACGGCGATCTCGTCGAGCGCGACACCAGCTACCACTGGCAGGAAACCGGCATCTTCACGCCCTATGCCGCCGTCACCTATGACGTGACGCCGGACTGGACCGCCTATGCCAGCCTGACCGAGGTCTACAAGCCGCAGGGCAACATGTTTGCCGGCCCGCCCGAGAACCCGACCCAGCTGGACCCGATCACCGGTCGCAACTTCGAGCTGGGCGCCAAGGGCGCGGTGCTGGACGGGGCGCTGAACGTCTCGGCCGCGCTCTATCGCATCGAGCGCAAGGGTGAGGCGATTCAGGACCTGGCCTATGGCGAGAACAGCCGCTTCTACCTGCCGCTGGGCGAGATCGTCAGCCAGGGGCTGGAGCTGGAGGTCTCGGGCGAGGTTTCGCCGGGCTGGCAGGTCTTTGCCGGCTATACCTGGAACCAGAACAGGAACGAAAAGGAAAACGTGGTCTATAGCGCGCTGACGCCCAAGCACATCTTCAAGCTGTGGACCGACTACAACCTGCCGGGCGCCTATTCCAGATGGACCGTGGGTGGCGGCGTGACGGTGAAAAGCCGGCATGCCAATACCGGCACCTACTGGGTCATGACCGATGCCGGCTGGACGCAGCCGGAGTTCGCGATCCGGCAGGGCGGCTATGCGGTCTGGGACGCGCATGTGAATTACCAGATCGACGACCGCTGGAGCCTGGCGCTGAACGTGAACAACGTCTTCGACAAGACCTATTACGCCACGCTCGGCACGCCCAGCGGCGGCAACTGGTATGGCGAGCCCAGGAACGCCACCCTGACCCTGCGCGGCCAGTTCTGAGCCGGGCTCGGATGGCGGGGCGCGCGGTCCGCCATCGGCCCGGCTGCGCCTGGCTTTCCCGGGGCCAGGACCCGCAGCCCGTTTCCGGGGCCGCCGTCCCGCACAGCCAGACCGTCATTGCCTTTTGCGAAGGATTTCCGGTTTGCCTTTCCCCCCATCGCCTTGGCCCGAGGCCGGCCATGAACGCCCATGCCCCGGCCGGCGGCGAACTGCCGCCGCCGCTGGCGACGCCCGAGGCGGCCGCGCGTTCCCCGCGCCGACGCATGCTGGCGGCGCTGCTGCTGCTTGGGGCGGCGGTTGCCGTCGCCGGCGGCTGGCTGTGATCGGCGCCGGCCGCCGATGACCGCCCCGGTCGTGCGCCGCGACCTGGAAAACGCCGTCGCCGCCAGCGGCCGGATCGAGCCCAAGGTGGCGGTCGATGGCGGCGCCCGGTCTCGGGGCAATTACGCCGGCTGCTGGTCTAGCCCGGGGATGCGGTCCGCGCCGGCCAGCTTCTGGCCGACGCCGAGGTGCAGCCCGCGCAGGTCGAGGGCCTGCAGGCGGAACTCGCGCGCCTGGCCGCCGAGCGCACCGAGCTGCCGGCGCAGCTGGGCTTTGCCGAGCGCCAGGCCGGGCGGCGGGGCTCGCTGGTCGCGGGGGCCATACGGTTATCCTGAGCACCCATGACAATGACATCGCCGCCCGCGCCGGGCGCGTCATCCGCATCGGCGGCCGGATCACCGCCGACAGCGGGCCCGCCGCCGCGCCCGCGTCCCCGGCTGCGCCGCCCACGGCTGCGTATCGCCGCGCAGCCTTCCTGCCCGCCCTGCGCGAGGCCGGGCGCGCGGCGCTGACGCTGTCGGGCATCGTCATCGGTCGCGGCGCGCAAGAGGAATTCATCGCCCGCGCCTCGGCCATCGGCACCAACTGGGTGGTGATCGGCTCGGACCAGGACGAGCGCATGCCGCGCCGGCCGCTGACGCCCGAGGACGCGCAGGCGCTGAAGGGCCTGCCGAATGCCGCGGGCGTCATACCCGGCCGCTGGGAACAGGTGGCGGTCAGCGCCGGGCGTTCTCGGTCCAGACCGACGTGCTGGGCATCGACCGCGACTTTCGCGCCATGCAGGGCTGGGACGTGGCGCGGGGCAGTTTCTTCACCCGGCAGGGCCGAGCGCGCCGCGCAGAAACTGCTGTTCGGCGCCATCGCGGCGATCTCGATCTTCGTCGGCGGCATCGGGGTGGTGAGCATCATGTTTATCACCGTGCGCGTGCGCACCTGCGAGATCGGCATCCGCGCCGCGACTGGCGCCTCGATGCGCGACGTCCTGACCCAGTTCCTGACCGAGGCGGTGCTGTTCTCGGCGCTTGGCGGCATCGCCCGGCTGGCGCTGGCCGGCGGCGTCGGCGCGACTGCGGCCTGGGGCTTCGGCATGCCGGTGGTGTTTTCGGTCACGGTCGCGCTTGGCGCGCTGGTCGGCGCCACGCTGATGGGCGCGGGATTCGGCCTGGTGCCGGCGATCCGCGCCGCCGGGCTGAGCCCGGTCGAGGCGCTGGCCAGCCCCTGATCCGCGACCACCCGCCAATGCCGGGGCGTGACGGTTTTTTCCCATGACATGTCGGTTGATTGCCGCAGATGCGGCCGGCGGTGCCGCATGGTCGCGGCCGACGGCGCCTGCCCGGCCGATGCGCCGCGACCCGCCACGGACCCAGACGCCACAGCAGGAAGGATCGCCCGGCATGCCGACCCAGCCCGACCGAAGCCAGACCGATCACCGCCTGATCGACGGCCGGGCCGTGCAGCGCCGCATCCTGTCCGAGCTGAACGAGGCCTTCGCCCGTGAACGGCAGCTGCGGCCGGTGGGGCGGCTGGTCTCGGTCTCGATCGGGCCCTCGCCCGAGGTTCAGGTCTATGTCCGGAACCAGGCGCGCGGCGCCGAACGCGCCGGCCTGCCCTTCGAACAACAGGTCTGGCCCGCCGGGATCGCGCCCGAGGAGGCCAAGCGCCGCATCCTGGCGCTGAACGACGACGGCGCCGTGCTGGGCATCATCCTGCAGCGCCCGGTGCCGGCGCATATCCATGTCCGCTCGCTGCAATCGGCGATCCATCCGCTGAAGGACGTCGAGGGCATGAACCCGGCCTCGATCGGCAACATCGTCTATAACGACATCGCCCTGGCGCCCTGCACCGCGGCCGCCGCGGTCGAGCTGTTGCGCCAGACCGGCCTGCCCCTGCAGGGGCTCGAGGTGGTGATGATCGGCCATTCCGAAATCGTCGGCAAGCCCGCCGCCTTCATGCTGATGGCCGAGGGCGCCACCGTCACCGTCTGCCACCACATGACCCGCTCGGTCGCGATGCATTCGCGCCGCGCCGATGCGGTGGTCGTGGCGGTGGGCAAGCCGCATCTGATCGGCCCCGAGATGATCAAGCCCGGCGCGGCGGTGATCGACATCGGCATCAACCAGGTCGCCGATGCAGAGGGCGGCATCCGCATCCTGGGCGACGTGGACACCGACCGCGTGCGCGAGGTCGCGGGCTGGATCACCCCGGTCCCCGGCGGCGTCGGCCCGGTCACCGTCGCCATGCTGATGCGCAACGCGCTGACCGCGCATCGGCGCCAGGTCGACGCCGGCTGGCTGGGCGGGGAGGCGCCCGGCCGGGCCTGACATTTCTTGAGCAGATCATCGACAGAGGGAGGATTTCGCATGAAGGAAACACCCGGCAGGGGGCTGGACGCGGGCGTGTTCTGGCCCGCCATCGCCATCGCCCTGGGATTTGTCCTGTGGGGCGTCGCCGCCCCCGACAGCCTGGCCGGCATCGCCGGCGCCGTGCTGGCCTGGATCATCCGGGTCTTCGGCTGGAGCTTCGTCATCTCGACGGCCTTCTTCCTGGCTTTCGCGGTCTTCCTGGCCTTCAGTCGCTTCGGCCGCATCCGGCTGGGCCATGACGGCGAGCGGCCCGAATTCTCGACCCGGTCCTGGATCTGCATGATGTTCAGCGTCGGCATGGGCATCGGCCTGATGTTCTGGGGCGTGGCCGAGCCGGTCAGCCATTTCGGCACCCCGCCGCATGGCCTGGCGCAGCCGCAGACGCGCGAGGCGGCGCTGGTCGCCATGCAATACGCCTACTTCCACTGGGCGCTGCACCCCTGGGCGATCTATGCCATGGCCGGGCTGGCGATGGCCTATTTCAGCTATCGCCGCGACCTGCCGACGCTGGTGTCGAGCGCCTTCCACCCGCTCTTGGGCGACCGCATCCACGGGCCGATCGGGCGCACCATCGACGTGCTGGCGATCATCGCGACGCTGTTCGGCACCGCGACCTCGCTGGGCCTGGGCGCGCAGCAGATCAACAGCGGCATGAACTACCTGTGGGGCACCGGCGAAAGCGCGGGCATCGCGCTGAGCATCATCGCCGTGCTCTCGGTGCTGTTCATCCTGTCGGCGGTCTCGGGCGTGGGCAAGGGCATCCAGTTCCTCAGCAACATGAACATGCTGATCGCGCTGCTGCTCCTGCTGTTCCTGGCGGCGCTGGGGCCGACGGTCTTCATGCTCGACACGCTGATCGAGGCGATGGGCTATTACTTCGGCGACCTGGTGTCGATGTCCTTCCGCACCTCGGCCTTCAGCGACAGCAAGTGGCTGGCCAGCTGGACCATCTTCTACTGGGCCTGGTGGATTTCCTGGGCGCCCTTCGTCGGCGTGTTCATCGCCCGCATCTCGCGCGGGCGCACCATCCGCGAATTCGTCGTGGGCGTGCTGGTGATCCCCAGCGCCGTGACCTTCGTCTGGTTCACCGTCATGGGCGGCAGCGCCCTGCATTCCGAGCTGATGGGTCCGGGCGGGCTGGTCGAGGCCATCGCCGACAAGGGCGCGCCGGTCTCGCTCTTTGCGCTGCTGGAGCAATACCCGCTGGCCTCGCTGACCTCGGTGGTGGCGATGTTCCTAGTGGCGATCTTCTTCGTCTCGGGTGCCGATGCCGCTTCGGTGGTGATGGGGATGCTGTCCTCGCGCGGGACGCCCCAGCCCAGGGCCGGCATCGTGGTGCTGTGGGGCGTGCTTGCCGCCGCCGCCGCCTCGGTGCTCCTGGTGATGGGCGGGCTCGATGGGCTGCAGACCGCCTCGATCATCGCGGCCGCGCCCTTCCTGCTGGTCATGGTCGGGCTTTGCGGCTCGCTGTGGAAGGGGCTTCTGGACGATATCGAGGTGCATGGCCATTTCGAGGAGATCGACCCGCATACCGGCGGGTTGAAGGACCGCCTGCATTGACGAAACCGGCCTGCCGCGCTGTTCCGGCGCGGCAGGCTGCAACTACCTTGTCCAAGCCATGACCGAGATCGCGCCAGACCCCCGCCCCGCCCGCTATGTCTTCCTGCTTCT
>NZ_SOKV02000169.1:0-820 GCF_004407025.1 Paracoccus sp. DMF | reverse complement strand
CGCCACGATCTCCGGCTGGCGGAACACGGCGCGGAGCTGGTCGATCACGGCGGCCTCGATTTCTCCCGCTGGCACCCGGCCAACCGGGCACCCGCCCGCGCCATGCTTCAGCACCGTCTGGCTGACGTAGTAGCGGTAGAGCCTGCCGCCCTTTCGCGTGTGCGTCGGCGAGAAGGCCGCGCCATCGGGGCCGTAGAGCAGCCCCTTCAACAGCGCGGGCGTGTCGGCACGGGTGCGGGCGGCGCGTTTGCGCGGGCTCTCCTGCAGGATGGCGTGGACCCAGTCCCACGTTTCCTGACTGATGATGGCGTCATGCTCGCCGGGATAGCTGTCACCCTTGTGGACTGCCTCGCCGATGTAGGCGCGGTTGCTGAGCATCCGATAGAGGTACTTCTTGTCGATCCTGTTGCCGCGCGGCGTCCGGATGCCGCGAGCGCCGACGTCTCGCGCCAGTACCGTGCAAGACCCGATCTCGAGGAAACGGGCAAAGATCCAGCGCACATGCGCGGCGGTGTCCTCGTCGACCAGCAGCTTCCGGTTTTCCACCCGATACCCGAAGGGTGGCACCCCACCCATCCACATGCCCTTTTTCCGGCTGGCGGCGACCTTGTCGCGGATGCGCTCGGCCGTGACCTCGCGCTCGAACTGGGCGAAGGAGAGCAGGATGTTCAGCGTCAGCCGTCCCATCGACGTGGTGGTGTTGAAGGACTGGGTTACCGAGACGAAGGTGACCCCGTTCCGGTCGAACACCTCGACCAATTTGGCGAAATCCGCCAGCGAGCGGCTGAGGCGGTCGATCTTGTAGACCACCACCACGTCG
>NZ_SOKV02000168.1:0-825 GCF_004407025.1 Paracoccus sp. DMF | reverse complement strand
CTAGGGCGTGTTAACACTTGATCATGTCGACGATGAGGGCGAAGTTCAGGAAGGCTCGGAACATGATGTCGAGCTTCTCGAAGCGTGAAAAGATGCGCCGAAAGCCCTTCAGCCTGCGGAACAGCCGCTCCACCTCGTTGCGTCGCTTGTAGAGGTCGCGGTCGTAGTCCCACGGTTCCTTGCGGTTTGTCTTTGGTGGCACGACCGGCTCGAACCCCAGGTCCAGAACAAGCTGGCGGGTCTCATCGCCTTCATAGGCACGGTCCATCAGCATCGGCAGGCCCGCATGCGGCCTTTTCCAGTTCCGCAACAAGGCCCGCCCCTCTGGCGCATCATGGGCCTGGCCACCGGACAGGCTGAATGTCAGGGCTGTTCGGGCATCCGCGGCAACCAGATGAACCTTTGTGTTCCATCCCCCGCGGGATTTCCCGATGGCTTGCGGCCCCTTTTTTTCGGCGCCCCGGTCCCATCCGGGTGAACCTTGACCGAGGTGCTGTCGAGGCCGAGACATTCGACCCGGATCCGGATCAGCCGATGTTCCTGCAAGGCCGCGAAGAGCCGGTCAAGCACGCCAGCCTCGGCCCAACGGCGCAGGCGGGTGTAGATCGTGTGCCAGTTTCCGAACCGCGGCGGCAGCGCCCGCCATTTGCAGCCGTTTTCGGCGATATAGAGCACCGCATTGATCATCGTCAGGTTGGAGATCCGCACATTGCCGCGCTGGACTGGCAGATATGGGCGGATCAAATCGTATTGTGCTTCGCTTATCTCATTCATTTCAAAAAGATAACACGCATACCGTTCGCAGGGTAGTGTTAACACGCCCTA
>NZ_SOKV02000167.1:0-831 GCF_004407025.1 Paracoccus sp. DMF | reverse complement strand
GCCCGAAGCCATCCGCGCCGAGGCGGCCGAGGTTGCGCAGGTTTGCGCGCAGGCCACCCGGCTCGGCGTCCAGATCGATGCTGCCGATGCCATCGCCAAGGGCGTGAAGCCCGAGGCGCTGCGCGCCAAGGTGCTGGCCGACCTCGCCGCCCGCAGTGACGCCGCGGGCATCATGGCCACCGCCCCGGCTTCTGGCGCGAAGGAAAGCCCCATCGTGGCGGCCGCGAAGAAATCGGCCGCCGCCTCGCGCTGACATTGGCGCTGGCCACTGGCGGCATTCGTCGCTGGCCCTCGCCCCGCCTCCGCATCCCCCAACATCCTGGAGACTGAACCATGCCCGTCCTGACGGAACCGCCCAGCATGGGCGATGTCCTCAAATATGAGGTCAACCCGAACTACACCCGCGAGGTGGTGACGCTTCTCGCGGGCACGCCCTACCCCGTCGGCGCCGTCCTCGGCCGCATCACCGCCAGCGGCAAATACAAGCTCGCGACCAGCGGCGGCACCGATGGCGCGCAGACCGCCTCGGCTGTCCTGATCTATGCCGTCGATGCGACGCTGGCCGATGCCGTGGGCATCGTCGTCGCCCGCGGCCCGGCAATCGTCTCGCGCGCGGGTCTCGCCTACGACGCCACCGTCGATGATGCCGCAAAAATCACCACCAAGATCGGCCAGCTGGCCGCGGTCGGCATCGTCGCCCGCGACGGCGTCTGACGCAGCCCTCCCGGCCGCGCCCCTCCCCTCATTCCCCGGAGCCCCACCATGAACATCGTCCGCAATCCCTTCGACGCTGGCGGCTATTCGCTGGCCGAGATGACGCAGGCCATCAAC
>NZ_SOKV02000166.1:0-840 GCF_004407025.1 Paracoccus sp. DMF | reverse complement strand
CTAGAGTGCGGACTCAATAGCGCGTAACCAGATCCTTGTGGAAGCAAGGGCGATGGCTGCGAGAAAGTTGGTCGCATGTTTGTCGAAGCGGGTGGCGATCCGGCGGAACTGTTTGAGTTTGCAAAAGAACCTCTCTACCAGATTGCGCTGGCGGTAGATGTCGCGGGAGATGCTGCGCTGGAGGCGGACCCGGCTTTGCGTCGGGATATGCGCCTCGCCCCCGCGTTCGGCCACAAAGCGCACCAGCGCCATGCTGTCGTAGCCGCGATCTGCCACCACTTGCGATGGCGGCAGCGCGGCGAGCAGCAGGGGCGCGGTGGTCTTGTCGGACGCCTGCCCCGGCGTGAGCATCAACTTGACCGGCAAGCCGTCCTGATCGACGACGGCGTGGATCTTGGTTGTCAATCCGCCACGAGAGCGGCCGATGGCGTGATCCGCGTCCCCTTTTTACCCCCGGCCGCGTGCTGGTGGGCGCGGACGATGGAGCTGTCGATCAGTTGCATCGACTGCGGCGACCGACAGGCGAGTTCCTCAAAGATTTTCAGCCAGATGCCACGCTTGGACCAGCGGTTGAACCGATTGTAGATCGTCGTGCAGGGGCCATAGCGCTCGGGCAGATCGCGCCAGGGCGCACCGGTCCGCAGAACATAGAAGATCCCGTTCACGACGCGCCGGTCGTCCACCCGACGCTTGCCTCTGCCCGGCCGCGGAAGCAGCGGTTCGACCAGCCGCCATTCCTCGTCGCTCAGATCGTAGCGCGCCATGCTTCCCTCCTGCCTCTGGCAGAAGTGAATCACGACAGCGCACAAACCGGAATCCCCTATTGAGTACGAACCCTAG
>NZ_SOKV02000165.1:0-852 GCF_004407025.1 Paracoccus sp. DMF | reverse complement strand
TAGGTCATGTTGACAAAACGGGATTCCACTGGCCTGCGCCCCGTGCTTCAAGCTCCTCTCTACGTAGGAGACAAGCTTGGCACGCAACCTGATATCTGACGATGACTGGGCGTTTTTCGAGGGCTTCATCGGTGCCGTCCGACACCCGAATGGGCGCAAGCCATCCAATCATCGCCTTGTTCTGGATGGTATTTTCTGGATAGCGCGAACTGGCGCGCCTTGGCGCGACCTACCTGAAGAGTTCGGAAAGTGGTCCTCGGTCTACCGCCAGTTCCGCCGCTGGACCCTGGCAGGGCTGTGGGAAGATATTCTGGACGCGCTGAACCATGCGGGGATTGCGCCAGACAAGCTTCAGATGGTCGACAGCACCGTGATCCGCGCCCACCATCATGCGGCGGGCGCAAAAGGGGGACTCCGAAAGAGGCTCTTGGCCGTTCGAGAGGTGGCTTCTCGACCAAGATCCACCTCCGCGTCAACGGCGCAGGCCTCCCGATGAGGACCGTGATCACGCCGGGGCAGGATTCCGACTACGCCGGCTATGATCTGGTGATGGCCGACAACCTGCCGCAGCCCGCCGTTCTGGTCGCCGACAGGGGCTATGATTCCAATGAAATTCGGGAAGACATCGAAAGCCGCAACGCCCTGCCGATGATACCGATGCGCAAGAACCGCAAGGTTCGCAAGGCCGTCGACATGACCATCTACACCCTGCGCAATATCGTCGAGCGTTGTTTCAACAGGCTGAAGAACAGCCGCCGGCTAGCGACCCGCTACGACAAAACCGCAGACAGCTTTCTTGGCTTCATAGACATCGCCTGCATCAGGCTATGGATCCGCCATTTGTCAACATAA
>NZ_SOKV02000164.1:0-881 GCF_004407025.1 Paracoccus sp. DMF | reverse complement strand
CCGCGACATGGCGATGGAGCCTTCCTCGCCGAACAGCTGTCCCGCGACGGCCGCGCGTTCGGCGGCGGGCACGAAGCTTTCGATGGCGGCGTTGATGGCACCGACGCGCTGATCGAGCGGCAGCGCGATCAGGTCGTTGGCCGAAAGCCCCAGCCGGTCGAGCGCGTCGGCGGCGGGACCGCTCCCTGCGGCCGCCTGGCTGAGACGGCGCGTCAGATCCTTGGTGGCCTGCTCGATACCGGACATCGACACGCCCGCCAGCTCGCCCGCGCGCTCCAGCGTCTGGATCGAGGCGACCGTGGTGCCAAGCGACTGCGCGAGCTTCGCCTGCGCATCGACGGTCTGGAGGCCAGAGCGGATCATCGCCACGCCAGCGGCGGCTGCGGCGGCCACGGCGGCTGCGGCGGCCACACGCACCCGCCGCGAGAAGGCCGCAAGCCGGGTATTCGCCGCTTCCATTTCCCGGCCTAGCCGTCCGAAGCCGCGGGCACCGGCTTCGCCGACGCCTTCCAGCTCGGCGCGAACCTGTCGCCCGCCCACGGCCGCGAGGCGGACGCTGACCCTCTTCTCAGCCATGGGAGTGATCCATCTGTTCGTTGAGTTTTGCGACCATCACCGCCTCGATGACGGGCAGCAGTTCGGCCGTGACGAGCGGCGGTACGCCGAGGGCGTCACCGAGCGCGAGCGCGGCCGACATATCCCAGCCGATCACGGCGCCGGGCAGCACGCGGAGCTGCCCACCAAGGCGACCGACGAGGTCCCAGACCTGCCAACCCTCCGGTGTTTCCGGACGGTTCAGCCGCGCCGGGCAGTCCGGGCACGTCGTTTGGCAGGCGTCGCAATATCGGTCGCCCCCGCCGAAGGACCATTCGGCGAGAGCG
>NZ_SOKV02000163.1:0-891 GCF_004407025.1 Paracoccus sp. DMF | reverse complement strand
CAGCGCCGCGGTCGGCTCGGCCAGGCGGTGGCCATAGAGCGGGGCCTCGGCCACCAGCACCTTGGCGACGCCGGCGATCTTCGCGGCCTCCTCGGCGGCGGCTTTCGCCGAGGCGCCGGCGCAGAGCACCGTCACATCGCCCAAGGCCTTGACCGCCTGCACCGCCTTCGCCGTCGCGTCGCGGTTCAGCGCGCCATTCGTGACTTCCCCAAGCAGCAGAACAGCCATCAGATCACCCCCGCTTCTTTCAGCTTGCCCAGCAGCTCGTCCACCGAGCCGACCTTGATGCCGGCCTTGCGGCCCTCGGGCTCGCGCACCGAGACGACTTCCAGGCGCGGCGCGACGTCGATGCCGTAATCGGCGGCGGTCCTTTCATCGAGCGGCTTCTTCTTGGCTTTCATGATGTTCGGCAGCGAGGCATAGCGCGGCTCGTTCAGCCGCAGGTCGGCGGTGACCACCGCCGGCAGGCTGACCGCGATGGTCTGCAACCCGCCATCGACCTCGCGCGTCACCTTGGCCTTGCCGCCCTCGATCTCGACTTTCGAGGCGAAGGTCGCCTGCGCCCAGCCCAGGATCGCCGCCAGCATCTGGCCGGTGGCGTTCATGTCGTTGTCGATGGCCTGCTTGCCGGCGATGATGAGCTCGGTGCCCTCGGCCTCGGCCACCGCGGCGAGGATCTTCGCCACCGCCAAGGGCTCGATGTCCTGCTGCACGTCGTCCGCGGCCACCACCAGGATCGCCCGGTCGGCGCCCATCGCCAGGGCGGTGCGCAGCGTCTCGGCCGCCTGCTTCACGCCGATGCTGACCGCGATGATCTCCTCGGCCTGGCCCGCCTCCTTCAGACGGATCGCCTCCTCCACCGCGATCTCGTCGAACGGGTTCATCGACATC
>NZ_SOKV02000162.1:0-912 GCF_004407025.1 Paracoccus sp. DMF | reverse complement strand
GGAAGGCGATCCGGTCACGCTGGCCGAGGCCCGATCCTTGACCTTCGCCCATCGGCGCAAGGTGCTGCTGGTCTCGACGCCCACGATCCGGGGGCTGAGCCGGATCGAGCGGGAATACGAGGCGAGTGACCAGCGGCGGTTCTTCGTGCCGTGCCCGCATTGTGGCCACGCGCAATGGCTGAAGTTCGACCGGCTGCGCTGGCAGAAGGGCCGCCCAGAGACGGCGGAGTATCATTGCGAGGGCTGCGACGCGGCAATCGCGGAACACCACAAGACGGCGATGCTGGAGAGCGGCGAATGGCGGGCGACCGCCACGGCCGCCGATCCGACCACGGTCGGGTATCACCTCTCGGCGCTATACTCGCCGATCGGCTGGCTGAGCTGGGAGCGGATGGTGCGGGCATGGGACGCGGCACAGGGGTCGGACGAGGCGATCAAGGCGTTCCGCAACACGATCCTCGGCGAGACATGGGTCGAGACCGGCGAAGCGCCGGACTGGCAGCGGCTCTACGACCGGCGCGAGCGCTGGCAATCCGGCACGGTGCCCGCGGGCGGGCTGTTCCTGACGGCCGGGGCCGACGTGCAGAAGGACCGGATCGAGGTCGATGTCTGGGCCTGGGGGCGTGGACTGGAAAGCTGGCTCGTCGATCACGTCGTGATCGAGGGCGGGCCGGATCGGCATGACGCGTGGTCGGAACTGACCGCGCTGCTTGACCGGTCCTGGCAGCATGAACGCGGCGCGCATCTCAGGATCGCCCGGCTCGCCATCGACACCGGCTACGAGGCCCCGGCGGTCTACGGCTGGTCGCGGGCGCAGGGGTTTGGGCAGGTGTCGCCGGTGAAGGGCGTCGAGGGGTTCAACCGCTCGAGCCCGGTGTCGGGGCCGACCTTCGTCGACGCGACCGAGGGCGG
>NZ_SOKV02000161.1:0-921 GCF_004407025.1 Paracoccus sp. DMF | reverse complement strand
GGCCACCTGGAAGTCCTCGATCCCGTGCAGGACGAGGTTCATCCGGGCGATCGCGGCCGTGGTCAGGTTTTTCTCCTGGCCATAAATCTTGCCGTAGAATGTGCGCGGGTCGCCACCCTTGCGCATCACATGCTCGATGGCCCCGAGCAGCATGCCGCCCGTGCCGCAGGCGGGGTCGTAGATGCTTTCGCTCTCCTGAGGGTCGAGGATTTCGACCATCATGCGCACGACGCCGCGTGGCGTGTAGAACTCGCCCGCCTTGTTGCGGCGGGTGACGTCGGCAAACTTGCCTACCAGATATTCGTAGGCGTCGCCCAGCACGTCAGTGCTGACGGTGGTGTTGCCGAGCCCGATCTCAGAGAACCCCTCGATCAAATCCTTCAGCAACTCGTCGGAAAACTTCTCCTTGTTGCCCCAGTCCGCCGAACCGAATACGCGGAACAGCGTGTCCGGATTGGCCCGCTCGATCTCCTGCATGGCCTTCTGGAGGGCCGCGCCGACGTTGGCCGGAACTTCTCTGATGTCGTTCCAGTGACAGCCTTCAGGCAGCACGAAACGGTGCACCTCCGGAAACAGGGAGGGGTCCGCTTCGCCATAGATCTCCCGAGCCTCAGCCGTCTCTTCGTCCCAGACGTCGGAGATGCGCTTGAAAAACAGCAAGGGCAGAATGTAGCCCTTCCAGTCGGTGCGATCGACAGCTGAGCCGCGAAGAGTATTCGCGGCGTCCCACATCGCAGATTTCAATTGCAGACCACTGTTCAACGAATCGTTCATTCTTCACTCTGAGCGCCACCGGGGGCTTTGGGGGCTGCGCCGGCCTCGACCGCCTTCAGCCGTTCATATTCCTCGACGGCCAACACGACGACGACAGTCCGCCCGTGCTTGGCCACCGCCACCGGCTCGGCTCGGGCGAGATCGATC
>NZ_SOKV02000160.1:0-931 GCF_004407025.1 Paracoccus sp. DMF | reverse complement strand
CACGCGCATCAACAGCTTCATCGAGACCCTGAATGCCGCGCTGGCCCTCCTGCCGGAATGGGCCACTGGCGAAGGTGGGGTGCGGATTGGAACGCTCGATCCGGTGGAACTCGGCCGCATCGGCAATCCGTTCGAGGGCGCCGCGACCGCAGCCGGTGCCGCGGCCGCGGATGCCTTCTCGGCTGCGCTGGCACGCACCTATCTGGAACCGCCCGATCTTGGCCTCGGCGCGATGGCCGAGGATGCCCTCGCTCGGGCCGATGGGTTCCGCGAAGCGGCAGGCATGCTCGCCGATGCTGCCGGTCGGCCGCTGGCCAGCTGGCAGGCGTTGAAGGATGCCGTGACCGGCACAGGGAAGGAAGCCGAGGCCGCACTCGCCGATGCGGCCGCGTCGGCCGATGCTCTCACGGCCGGGCTGAATGACACGGCCACCGCCGCCGATAGCGCGGGCGGTGCCGCGCACGACGCTGGGGCCGCTGCAGCCGAAGGCGCGGACACCGCCCTGATCGGCTGGCAGGCCGTCACCGCGGCGCTCGCCGACTACGCCGCGAAGGCTCGCAACATTGGCGGCGATATCGGCAGCGCGCTGGTCGGGGCGTTTCAGAGCGCCGAGAACGCCATCGGCGACTTCGTGAAGACCGGCAAACTCGACTTCCGAGATCTGGTCACATCGATGATCGCCGATCTCGCCAAGCTCGCCGCCCGGCGTTTCATCCTTGGCCCCATCGCCAACGCCCTTTCCGGCGCGCTGGGCGGGGCAGGCGGGATTTTCGCAAACATCCTGCATGCAGGCGGGATGGTCGGCGGCCCGAGCCCCGGCCGGATGGTCCCGGCCCTGGCATTCGCGGGCGCGTCTCGGATGCACACCGGCGGTTGGGCCGGACTGCGCCCCGATGAAGTGCCCGCGATCCTGCAACGCGGGGAGCGGGTT
>NZ_SOKV02000015.1:0-72426 GCF_004407025.1 Paracoccus sp. DMF | reverse complement strand
CGGTTTCGTCCGTTCAAACTTTGCCTTTGCCATCATGGCCTCCTATCGGGGGGCCACCCGCGCGACAGCCCCGTCGTGAAACATCCGCCGCGACTTATAATCGTGCCGGGGAAAAATCAAGGGCAGCCGGGCCTTTCGGGGCGCCCATCCTGCCGGCGTGGCCGGGCGGAACCGAAACCGGGCGGCCGCGTTGCAGTTGCGGACAGAAGGGTGCCCGGTCACGGGGCCCCCGCCACGCTTCCGGAGGATCACGATGAGCCTGATGAAATCCCTCGCCCGCGTCGCGGCCGGCGTCATGCTGGCCAAGGGCATCGGCACCATGATGAAGAACGCCCAGAGCCGGTCGCAGCAAGGCGGCCGGCAAGGGTCGGGCGGGCTGCTCGACGATCTGCTGGGCAGCAATACCGGGCAGGGCGGCAGCCGCGGGGCGGGCTCGGGCGGCCTGGGCGACATGCTGGGCCAGGTGCTGGGCGGGCGCGGCGGCGCCGGCTCGGGCAGCGCCTATGGCGGGCCGAATTCGCCGCGGCAAGCCGGCACCTCGGGCGGCCTTGGCGGCATCCTCGACCAGCTGACCGGCGGCCGGGGCGGTTCCGGCAGCAGCTCGCGCAGCAGCTCCGGCGGAGGCCTGGGCGGCGTTCTGGGCGGTGCGGCGGCCGGTGGCCTCGGCGGCATCCTGGGCGACCTCCTGGGTCAGCGCGGCGCGGCGCAGGCGGGCACGCCCGCCAGCACCGGGCTGGCGCAGAAGGATTCGCAGCCCCAGAACGATTCCAGCTTCGGCGATCTCTTCAACGAGGCGCTGGCGACCGGGGACGAGCCCGCGACCGCGCCGACGCCGGAACAGAACGCCCTGGCCGGGCTGATGCTGAAGGCGATGATCCAGGCCGCGAAATCCGACGGCGAGATCGACGAGGCCGAGAAGGCCAAGCTGATGGACCAGTTCGGCGAGCTGGACGAGGAGGAGCGCGCCTTCATCCGCGAGCAGATGGCCGCGCCGGTCGATGCCGCGGCGCTGGCGCGCGAGGTGCCCGAGGGCGCCGGGCCGCAGGTCTATCTGATGTCGCTGATGGCGATCGAATTCGACAACCGCAAGGAGGCCGAATACCTGCACCAGCTGGCAGAGGGCCTGGGCCTCGACAAGCAGACCGTGAACGGCATCCACGAAAAGGTCGGGGTGATCAACCTCTACGCCTGAGCAGGAACGGGCCGCGCCCTGCAGCGCGGCCCGCAATCACGCGGCAAAGATCGCCTCCAGGATCTCGGCCTCGACGGCGGCCAGTTCCGCGCTGCCGCGCTTGGCGGGGCCGACGCGCAGGATGCGGGTCTCGCTGAGAATGCCGCCCTGCCCCAGCACGATCACCCGGTCGGACAGCGCCACCGCCTCGGCCACGTCATGGGTCACCAGGATCGCGGTGAAGCCCGCGCGGTCGTGCATGTCGCGGATCAGGTTCTGCATGGTCAGCCGGGTCAGCGCATCGAGCGCCCCCAGGGGCTCGTCGAGCAGCAGAAGGCCCGGATGGCTGACCAGCGCCCGCGCCAGCGCCACGCGCTGACGCTGGCCACCCGACAGCTGCGCCGGCCAGAACCCGGCCTTGTCGGCCAGCTGCACCGAATCCAGCGCCTCGGCCACCGCGCGGTCGTCGCGCCCGTGCCGCAGCCCCAGGGCGACGTTCTCGGCCACCGAGGCCCAGGGCAGCAGGCGCGGCTCCTGGAACATGATCCGCGCCCGCTCGCCGCCGGTTTCGGCCGGCAGCCCGTCCACGGCGACGCTGCCCGCGGTGGGCTGGTCCAGCCCGGCGACCAGCCGCAGCAGCGTGGACTTGCCGCAGCCGCTTTTGCCGACGATGGACAGGAACTCGCCCGGCCGCACCGTCAGGTCCAGGTTCGCCAGCACGCGCTGGCCGTCGAAGCTGCGGCCCAGGCCGCGCAGCTGCACCTCGGCGCCGGCCGCCTGGTCGCGCAGCATGGGCGGGATCGGGACGTCGCGGGGCAGGATGCTAGCGGCTTGCATAGGCGGGGCTCCATTTCAGGGCGCGGCGCTCCAGCGCGCGGGTCAGCGTGTCGGCGAGCTTGCCGAGCGCCGCATACAGCAGGATCGACAGCACCACGACGTCCAGCACCATGAATTCGCGCGCCTGCATCGCCATGTAGCCCAGGCCCGACGAGGCCGAGAGCGTTTCCGCCACGATCAGCGTCAGCCACATGATGCCGAGGCCATAGCGCAGCCCGACGAAGATCGAGGGCAGCGCGCCGGGCAGCACCACGCGGCGGAACAAGGTGCGGCCGTTCATGCCATAGGCGCGGCCCATCTCGATCAGCTGCGGATCGACGTTGCGGATGCCGTGCAGCGTGTTCAGGTAGATCGGGAAGAATACCCCGAGCGCCACCAGGAACAGCTTGGCGCCTTCGCCGATGCCGAACCACAGGATCACCAGCGGGATCAGCGCCAGGTGCGGGATGTTGCGGATCATCTGCAGCGTGGTGTCGGTCAGCGTCTCGGACAGGCGCGAGACGCCGTTGGCGACCCCCAGCGCAAAGCCGATGCCACCACCGATCACCAGCCCCGCCAGCGCCCGCGCCGCCGAGACACCGAGGTGGGTGAAAAGCTCGCCCGAGGCGGTCATGCGCGCCGCCGTGGCCAGGATGGTCGAGGGGCGCGGCAGCACCGTGTCGGCGACCAGCCCGGTGGCGCCGGCGATCTCCCACAGCGCAAGAATCGCCGCCGGCACCGCATAGGGCAGCAGCGCCGCAGAGGAGGGCAGGCCCGGCCGCCAGCCGGCCAAGCGCTGCACGTTCAGGGTTTCGGCCAGGCTCATGTCACGCCCCCTGTCCCGCGGTCGGCGTCCAGACCACCGAGGCGATGTCCAGCTGCCGAGGGATGATGCCCAGCTTCAGGAACTCGTCGGCCAGGGCCTGTTCATAGGCGACATGCTTCGGCTCGATGAAGCCGACCAGTCCGAGGTCGCTGCCCTTGCGGGTCAGAAAGCGCTGGATGACCGGGGCCGGCAGGCCGGTTTCCTTCGAGAAGGTGGCGATGGTCGCCGGCAGATCGGCCTGGCCCTTCTGGCCCACCGCCTGCACGGTCTTGACCAGCCGGCCGATCAGCTCGGGGTTTTCGCGGGCGTAATCGGCATTGGCGGAATAGAAGTTGTAGTCCGGTTCCAGCCCCTCGGTCGTGATCAGTACGCGGGTGTTCGGGCGCGCCTCGGCCGAGGCGAAATAGGGATCCCAGATCGTCCAGGCCCCGATGACCCCGGCGTCGAAGGCGGCGATGGCATCGGGCGGCGCCAGGTCCTGCGGCTTGATGTCGTCCAGCGTCAGCCCGGCGGCGCGCAGCAGCTTGATGGTGGCGTAATGCGCCGAGCTGCCGCGCTTGAAGGCCACGGTCTGGCCTTTCAGATCCTCGACCTTTTGGATCGGCGAATCCTTGGGCACCAGGATGGCGTGCCCCTCGCGCGAGCCCTCGCCGGCGCCGACGAAGACCAGGTTGCCGCGCGCGGCATGGGCAAAGATCGGCGGCACATTGCCGGTATAACCGAAGTCCAGCGCATTGGCCGACAAGGCCTCGAGCAGCGGCGGGCCCGAGGTGAACTCGGACCAGCTGACGCTGATGCCCTGGTCGGCCAGCGCCTGCTCGAAGGCGCCCGAGCCCTTGACCAGGCCCAGGAGCCCGCCCTTTTGCCAGCCGACGCGCAGGGTCTTGGCCGGGGCGGCGCGCAGCACGCCCGGGGCGGCCAGGGGCGCCAGCGCCGCGGCCAGGCCCAGTCCGATGGCGCCGCGGCGCGAGATGGTGATGGTCATGGTGATCCTCTCAGAATGCTTGCAGCAGCGGGGCGGCTTCGGCCGCCGGCTCGGGCAGGGAATAGGGAGCCAGGAAAGGCGCGAACTGGTTCACCGCCCGGCTGAGCCGCGCATGGGCGGCATCGTCGGCCAGCTTGCCGCCGACGAATTCGCGATCCGCCACATAGACGCCGGTGGCCAGCGGCTGCGCCTCGAAGAAGCCGAAAAGCGGGCGCAGCTGGTGCTCGATTACCAGCGCGTGGCGGTCGCCGCCGCCGGTCGCGGCCAGCAGGACCGGCTTGCCGGCCAGCATGTCGGGGTCGAGCAGGTCGAAGACATGCTTGAACAGCCCCGCATAGCTGCCCTTGTGGACCGGGCTCGCGATGACCAGCGCGTCGGCGCGGATCAGATCGGTCACATGGGCCAGCGCCTCGGGCTCCAGATCGCCCAGCCGGCGGGCATGGCCCAGCGACGGGCCCAGGTCGGCCAGGTCGAAGACATGGCCGATGGCACCGAAGCGGTCGGCGGCCAGGTCGACGGCGGCCTGCACCAGGGCGCGGCTGCGCGAGGGCGCGGAAAAGCTGCCGGCAAAGCCGGCGATGGTCAGGGTGGACATGAGGATCTCCTGTCGGTTGGTCCCTGGGATCAGGACGGATGGACAGCCGGGACCGGTTGGCCGGGGCTGCGCAGGATGGGGGCCAGCAGCGCGTGCCGGGCGATGCGGCGGGCGACCTCGCGGGCATGGGCGGCGCATTCCGGGACGCCGATAAGTTCGCCGACATGGCCGCGCGCCAGCGGGCCTGCGACCAGCACCTGTTCGGCGGGGCGGCCTTGGGCCGACAGCGCCACGCAGGTATCGGTCACGGCCAGGCCCAGCCCCAGCGGGCAGGGCGCGATCAGCCCCAGCCGCTCGAGCGCGCCAAGCGCCGGGTTGGCGCCGATACATCGGTCCTGCGCCGGACCGGTGGTGACGATGACCCGGTCGAAGCTCTGGCTCAGCGCCGAGCTGCCGCCGCGCGGACGCCAGTCGATGCGCAGCTCGCCCGCGGCGACTTCTTCGGCGGCCAGAAGATGCCCAGCCAGATAGCGCAGCCGGCCCGAGGCGGCCAGGCGCTCGACCACCGCCTCGGTCTGCGGCGGCAGGCGATAGCGGTGCACGTCCCACCAGGTCCGCAGGTGGCGCAGCAGCCGGCGGCGGCCGTCGTCGCCCAGGGCCTGCCAGATCGCCGGCCCCTGCTCGCGCAGCCGATCGACGGTCGCGTGCCAGCCCTGCCCGCGCGCCTGGTCGTCGACGATGGCGTGGCGCACCCGGCGCAGCAGCTCGGATGCGCTGCGGATCGGCGGATCGGCGAAATCGGCATCGCTGTCCTGGCCGACCGGCCCGTGCCCGCGCGAGCGCAGCCCGTGCCGCGACAGGCAGGCGATCGGGCCGCGATGGCCCTGGCGTTCCAGCGTCGTCACCACATCGGCGGCGCTGAGCGCGGCGCCCAGGATCAGCACCCGCGCCTCAGCCGGAACTTGCGCCAGCCGCGCGGCGTCGTTCGGATCGGCGATCAGCCCCGGCGCATTGGCGATGGCCGACAGCACGCGTGGCAGGGCCGGCGCCGGGTGGCCGGTGGCCAGCACCAGCAGGTCGGCGTGGATACGGCTATCGTCCGACAGCATCAGCAGCAGGGAATCCTCGCCGTCGCGCTGGATGTCGCTGACCCGGGCCCGGACATGGCGCAGCGCGCCCGAGCGCAGATGCGGCGCCAGCCGCTCGGCCATGTAGCGGCCGAAAAGCGCGCGCTGCGGGAAGACGTCGCCGTTCCCCGTCCGAGCCCGGGCATCCAGCGCGTCGGGATTCTCGGCCAGCCATTCGGCGAAATCCGTCCGGTTCTCGGGGTCGAGCGACATGCGATGCGCCGGCACGTTGATGCGATGCGCGGGGTCGGTGGCGGAATAGGCCAGCCCTCGCCCCAGCTCGGCGCGCGGCTCGACCACGGTCAGGCGCAGCGGCAGGCGCATCCGCGCCAGTTGCCAGGCCAGCGCGGCGCCGGTGAAGCCGCCGCCGACGATGACCACGCGCAGGGCCGGGGAATGGGGCGCGTTCATCGCCTCAACCTCCGGCAAGGGCCAGTTGCGGCCGCTGCGCCGCCGGGCGATGGTCGTTGCCCACCGTCTCGCCGAAGGGCCCGAGATGCGCCGAGACCTGCGGCTGCGGCAGCGGATGGTCCAGGGGCAGGAGCGGCAGCACCCGCTCGCCGAAGCTGTAGGCCTCTTCCAGGTGCGGATAGCCCGACAGGATGAAGGTATCGATGCCGATGCGGCGGTATTCGTCGATGCGCTCGGCCACGGTCTCGGCATCGCCGACCAGCGCCGTGCCGGCCCCGCCGCGCACCAGCCCCACCCCGGCCCAGAGGTTCGGGCTGATTTCCAGCTTGTCGCGCCGCCCGCCGTGCAGCGCCGCCATGCGCGCCTGGCCGACCGAATCCATGCGGGCGAAATTCGCCTGGGCGGTGGCGATGGTGGCGTCATCGAGCTTGCTGATCAGCTGCTCGGCGGCCTGCCAGGCCTCGGCATTGGTATCGCGCACGATGACATGCAGGCGGATGCCGAAGCTGACCTCGCGGCCCTCGGCCTCGGCCAGGCGGCGCACGCTTTCGATCTTGGCGCGGACCTGCGCCGGAGGCTCGCCCCAGGTCAGGTATTTGTCGATCTGCCGCGCGGCGACCGCATTGGCGGCATCCGACGAGCCGCCGAAGAACAGCGGCGGGCCGTTTTCCTGCAGCGGATGGAACAGCAGCTTGCCGTCCTCGATCTGCAGGTGCCTGCCCTGGTGGTTCACCGTCTCGCCGGCCAGGAGGGCCTTGTAGACGTTCAGGAATTCCTCGGTCACCTCATAGCGTTCGGCATGGCTCAGGTGGATGCCGTCGCCGGCGTTCTCGGCCGGGTCGCCGCCGCTCACGACATTGATCAGCAGCCGGCCGTTCGACAGCCGGTCCAGCGTCGCCGTCATCCGCGCCGCCAGCGTCGGCGATTGCAGCCCCGGTCGCACCGCCACCAGGAAGCGCAGCTTTTCGGTCTGCGAGGCCAGCGCGGCGGCGGTGACCCAGCTGTCCTCGCAGCTGCGCCCGGTGGGCAGCAGCACGCCGTAATAGCCAAGTGCATCAGCGGCCTGCGCGATCTGGCGCAGATAGGGCAGGTTCACCGCGCGGCCGCCCTCGGCCGTGCCCAGGTAGCGGCTGTCGCCATGCGTGGGCAGAAACCACAGAACCCGGATCTTGTCGGGCGTTTCGATGCTCATGTGCCGGTCCTTTCGCAAATCGGGGCCGCGCCGACGGGGCGGCGGCCTGTTTTCGAGAATCAGAATACACATAAAAACGATTGAGTATATAGTGATTAAATGCCTCCGCCGAGATTAGGGCGGGTTTCCGCGCCGCGCTGCCCAATCCGAAACCATTTTCCACCCAGCGCGGGCAGCGGCGGACCGATGGCCCGCAAGGATGGCGGCATGGCGGGTTCCTGTTCCGCCGCCCCGCCAGCATGCCACCAGAGCCGCGTAAAATCACGTCTTGATTTGTCGTGTATAGGCGGGGAACATGGCCTTCGGAGCCGACCAGTCCCGGAGGGTCAACCGATGTCACGCCATCCCCGTTTCCGAATCAGCGGCTCGCCCCTGTGTCCGGCCGCGCAGCGCGCCGGGCTGGCGCTGGCCCTGCGCGGCCGGGATTTCGCGTCCCTGCGCAGCCCCGGCAAGACCCGCCTGCTGATCAGGCAGGCGCCCGGGCTGGTGCTGGCCATCGAAAGCCCGGTCGCCATGCTGGAACTGATCGAGGATCTGCATCCCGGCCAGCCCCTGCACCCGGCCGAACCGGCGCTGCGCGCCCGCCATCGTCAGTTGATCGCGTCTGCGGATGCGGCGCAGCAGGCGCTGGCGGCGGTGCTGACGGCCCGCAACCTGCGCGATCTCGACCTCGCGGTCTTCGCGCTGCGCCAGCGCCTGCTGGGGATCGAGGCCGAATTGCAGGCGCTGCCTGAAGGCGAGTGCTCGAACCTCGACATCGCGCTGGCGCCGCTCTTGTGGCGGCTGGCCGTGCTGGACCGCCGGCACGGGCTGCACCTGGGCGACGGCCTGCCCGGCGCGGCACGGCGGCTGGCCCTGCTGCTGGCCCGACCCGAGGCGCGCCGCGTCCTGAGCCTTGCCGCCGGACGGGCCTTCCTGGACGAACTGGCGGCGCAGGGCGCGGTCGTTGCCTTGGCCGTCGAGGATTGGGACCGATGTTTCGACGGCGCCCCGGGGCGCAAGGTGCTGCCGCTGCGTTCGAACCCGTCCCCTGTCCCCGCCCAGGCGGCGGCCCGGCCCACCCTTCGCCCTGATTGGTAAAGATGAACGATATTTCCCGACGCCGGACGCTGCTGCCGGACGCAACCGAATTGCCCGACGACCCCGATCTTGCCGAGGTGGCCGAGAAGCTGCGGCTGATGCGGCTCCTCTCGCAGCAGCGCCGCTATGCCGGCCGGCCGGTGCCGCGGCTGCCCGCCAAGGCCGAGATCGTCGCCATCCTGTCCGACGTGGTGGCGCTGCTCTATCCGCGCCATTACGGTCCCTCGGGACTGGAGCCCGAGCGCAGCGATGGCCTTGTCGCCAAGATGCTGCCGCAGCTGCGCGACCGGCTGGCGCGGCAGATCGAGCTGGAGTTCCTGCTGGCCGAAACCGCGCAGCCCGAGGCCGCGCACAGCGCCGCCCGGCAGGCGGCGAACGGCTTCATGGCCGCCCTGCCCCGCATTCGCGACCTGCATGACACCGATATCGCTGCCGCCTATGCCGGCGATCCTTCGGCGAAAAGCCTGGACGAGATCGTCTTCTGCTTTCCCGGCGTCGCGGCCGCCCTGCGCCACCGCATCGCGCATGCGCTGTTCGGGCTGGGCGCGACCATGATCGCACGCATCATGGCGGAATATTCCCATGCCGTCACCGGCATCGACATCCACCCCGGCGCGCAGATCGGCCCGGCCTGTTTCATCGACCACGGCACCGGCGTGGTGATCGGCGAGACCGCGGTGATCGGGCGCAATGTGCGGCTGTATCAGCAGGTCACGCTGGGCGCCAAGCGCTTCGAGACCGATGGCGGCGGCGCCCTGGTCAAGGGCCAGCCCCGCCATCCGGTGATCGAGGACGACGTGGTGATCTATGCCGGCGCCACCATCCTGGGCCGCATCACCATCGGCAAGGGCGCGGTCATCGGCGGCGGCGTCTGGCTGACCGCCCCGGTCGCGCCGGGCAGCATCGTCACCCAGGCGCGGCCCAAGCTGGCAAGCCAGCCCCCGCGCGGGTGATGCGCCAGCGCGTCCGAGCGCGCCGGCCAGCCGGCTGGGGCGCCCCCGGCCTGGCGGAAGTTGCCGTCACGGGCGGACGCGGCGGCGCCGTCCCAGCTGTCCAGAGCCCCCGCACCACCGACAGGTCTAGCGATCTCATCGCGTAGCGCGTGTTCGCGACGCGGCCGCGAATGGCTCGGCGCCGAGCCTCTTCCGCTGACCGCCCCGCCGGCACATCGCTCGGGAAAGCCGGCAGCCCGCAGCTGGGCGCGGACCGGGCAGGGTCCGAGGCCGTGGTGGCTTAGCGGTTGCGGGTGTCCACCGGATAGGCGGTGGTGTAATGCAGCCGCTCCATCGAGAAATGCGAGGTGACGTTCTTGATCGGCACCGCATCCGTCAGCCGCTTGTAGAAGCGGTCGAAGTCCGGCATGTCCGCCACCGCGACCCGCAGCATGTAGTCCATGCGCCCGGCCATGCGCCAGGTCTCCATGATCTCGGGCAGGGTGGTGACGACCCGGGCAAAGGCCGCGCGCCATTCCGAGGAATGGTCCGGCGCCTCGATCTCGACAAAGACCGTGATGCCCAAGCCCAGCTTGCCGGGATCGGCCAGCGCCACCCGGCGCGTCAGCACGCCCTGCGCCTCGAGCTTCTGGATGCGCTTCCAGCACGGCGTCTGCGACAGACCGACCTTTTCGGCAATCTGGGCAATGGGCAGGGTGGCGTCCTGCATCAGCTCCGCCACGATCTTGCGGTCGATCAGGTCCAGATCCAGCATGGTTTCGCTCCGTTTCCGGCAAGACTCGGGGTTTGCCGATCTCTTATTCCTCAATTACACGATAGGATCAATCGTGTATATGGAAAGTTGGCGCCGGCGCCGGAATCGTTTACGCTTTGTTCCGAAAGCCTGCCAAAGGAGCCCTTGCCGCGACGCGATGGATGAGATTTCGGCAATTCCGGCAGATCGCAAGGTCATCCATGTCGACATGGATGCGTTCTATGCTTCGGTCGAGCAGCGCGACGACCCGGCCCTGCGCGGCCGGCCGGTGGCGGTGGGCGGCTCGTCCCTGCGCGGCGTGGTGGCGGCGGCCAGCTATGAGGCGCGGGTCTTCGGCGTGCGCTCGGCCATGCCCTCGGTCACCGCGGCGCGGCTTTGCCCGGCGCTGGTCTTCGTCAAGCCGCGCTTCGAGGTCTATCGCGCCGTCAGCGCCCAGATCCGCGCCATCATGCTGGACTATACCCCGCTGGTCGAGCCGCTGTCGCTGGACGAGGCCTATCTGGACGTGACCGCGCAGCTGCGGCCCGGCCAGACCGCGACCCAGATCGCGCGCGAGATCCGCGCCCGCATCCGCGCGACGACCGGCCTGACCGCCAGCGCCGGGGTCAGCTACAACAAGTTCCTGGCGAAGCTCGCCTCGGACCAGAACAAGCCGGACGGGCTGTGCGTCATTACCCCCCGGCGCGGCCCGGAATTCGTGCTGACGCTGCCGGTCGGCAAGTTCCACGGCGTCGGCCCCGCCACCGCGGCCAAGATGGAGGCGCTGGGCATCCGCACCGGCGCCGACCTGCGCGCGCAGGAACTGGAATTCCTGACCCGGCGCTTCGGCAAGTCGGGGCAGTATTACTGGAACATCGCGCGCGGCATCGACCACCGGCAGGTCCGGCCCGACCGCATCCGCAAGTCGGTGGGCGCCGAGAACACCTTCTTCACCGACCTGATGACGCTGGAGGAGGCCGCCGAGGCGCTGGCGCCGCTGGCCGAGAAGGTCTGGCGCCATGTCGCGCGCCACGAGTTGCATGGCCGCACCGTGACGCTGAAGGTCAAGTTCGCCGATTTCCAGATCAACACCCGCGCCCGCACCCTGCCCCGCCCGGTCGGCGGCGAGGCCGAGATGCTTTCCATCGCCTGCGAATTGGCGACGCTGGTCCTGCCCGACCGGCGCGGCGTGCGCCTGCTGGGCATCACGCTTTCGGGCTTCGACCATGCCGAACCCGAGGAGCCCGAGCAGCTGCGGCTGTTCTAGGGCGTGATGCGCGCCGCGCCCGCGACCAGCCCCTCACCCCCCTGAAACGGACCCATGCGGTCGAAGCGCATATGCGCGATGGCCCGGCCGCCGGACTGGGTGAAGAGCGTGCCGGCCTCGCGCCCGTCGGGCATCAGGATCGGCGTGCCGACCGGGGCCGCGCCCGAGATGCCGACGGTGACGAGGCCCTTGCGCAGCTCGGTCTTGTGCTTCATCCGCGCGGTGACCTCCTGCCCGACATAGCAGCCCTTGCGGAAATCGACGCCATGCAGCCGCTCGAACCCGGCCTCCAGGATGAAGGTCTCGTTCGGGGTCAGCTCGACCAGGCTTTCGGGGATGCAATGCGCGACGCGGATGCTATCCCAGTCGCTGCCGTCGTCACCCTCGGCGCCATAGAGCCGCCAGCCCAGCGCCTCATGCCGCGGGTCGGCGATGGCGCCCTCGGGCGCGGCACCTGTGCCGCGCGCGACAGTCAGATCGGTCGGCTCGACCACCACCTGCGAGCGCAGCCGATACATCGCCAGCCGCTTCAGCAGGTCACCCGCCAGCCGCTCGTCCACGTCGATCAGCAAGCGGTCGCCCTGCGGCACCACCAGGAAATCCGCCAGATACTTGCCCTGCGGCGTCAGCAGCGCCGCCCAGGCCGGCGCAGCGCCGACCTTGTTCGTCACCAGCCCTTGCAGGAACTCCACCCGATCCGGGCCCGAGACCGCCAGAATCCGCCGCATCACTTGTCTCCGAATTGCAGTTTGACCAGCGCGGCATAGGCGCCGCCCTGGGCCATAAGCTGGTCATGGCTGCCCTGTTCCACAACCCGGCCGTGGTCCACGACCACGATCTTGTCGGCCTGGCGCACGGTCGAGAGCCGGTGCGCGATGACCAGCGTGGTGCGCCCGGCCGACAGCTCGTCCAGCGCCTGCTGCACCAGCCGCTCGCTTTGCGCGTCGAGCGCGCTGGTCGCCTCGTCCAAGAGCAGGATCGGCGCATCGCGCAGCACGGCCCGGGCAATGGCGACGCGCTGGCGCTGGCCGCCCGACAGGGCCGAGCCCCGTGGCCCGGCCGGCGTGTCGAGGCCCATCGGCAGCGCATCGGTGAAATCCGCGACATGGGCGGCAACGATGGCGCGGCGCAGCGCCTCGTCGTCGCGCGCATGACCCAGCAGGATATTCTCGCGCAGCGTCTCGTCGAACAGCGCCGCCTCCTGCGCGACGGTGGAAAACTGGTCGCGCAGGACCGCCAGGTCGAACTCGCGCAGAGGCACGCCGCCCAGCGTGATCTCGCCCGAGGCCGGGTCGACCATCCGCGTCAGCAGGTTGAAGACCGTGGACTTGCCCGCCCCCGACGGCCCGACCAGCGCCGTGGTGCGGCCGGCCTCGGCGGTGAAGCTCAGCCCGTTCAGCACCGGATGGCCGTCATAGGCCATGTGCACGTCCTGAAGCCGGATCGTGGTGTCCGGCGGCGGCGCGCGCCGCGGGCCGGAAATGATCGTGGGCCGCATGTCCAGCACCTCATAGATCCGCTCCAGAGAGGCGGCGGCGGCCTGCCAGGTGCCGGTCAGCCCGCTGAGCCGGCGCAGCGGCTGGAAGGCCAGCGCCAGCGCGGTGAAGAAGGACATGAAGTCGCCGACCGTGCGCTCGCCCCGCGTGACCTCGGCCCCGCCCAGGGCCAGCACGCCGACGAAGCCGATGCCGGTCACCACATCGACCAGCGCCGGCACGGTGGCGCCGATGCCCGACATCTTGATCTCGGCCCGGCGGATGCGGCTGACGATCTGGTCGAAGCGGCCGGTCTGGTAGCCTTCCATCCGGTTCAGCTTGACGGCGTTGATGCCGTGCAGCACCTCGTCCAGCCTTGTGGCGCGCTGGCTGGCATTGACGCGGTTCTGCCGCACCTTGCGGCGGATATAGCGCTGGACCAGCACCGTGGGCACGATCAAGAGCGGCGCCCCGACCAGCGCCGTCGCCGTCCACCACGGGTCCACCGCCACCGCCACGCCGAACAGCGACACCAGCGACACCATGTCCCGCCCGGCGCCGGAAATGAACGTGGTCCACACCCCCTGCACCGCCTGGGTGTCGCCCTGCACCCGCTCGATCAGCGCGCCCGGCGGGTTCTTCTGGAAGAAACCCCCGTCCAGCGTCATGATATGCGACAGCAGATCGGTCTGCATCCGGGTCGAGACCGACAGCGAGACCGAGGTCATCAGGCTGCGGTTGATGACGAAGGTGGCGGCCCGCACCAGGAACAGCGCGAAGATCGAGCCGCCGACCCACCAGATCGCATCCGTGTCGCCGCCGACGAAGACGCGGTCGAACAGCGGCTTCAGCATCCAGCTGAGCAGCCCCAGGGTCGAGCCCTCGAGGATCAGGAAGAACAGCGCCAGCAGGATGCGCAGCCAATAGGGCCGAAGGTAGTCGCGCCACATGCGGGCGAACAGGTTGGCCGTTTTCTGAAACTTGTCCGCCATCGCGTCCCCGGTCCTCGGTCGCGCCAAGGGATAAGGCGCAAGCCGCGCCGGGGCAAGCCGCCGCCGGTCCGCCCGGGCCTTGCCTTGCGCGTTTCACCGTTTCCCAAATACTCCGCCCACCGCGCAACCCGTGCCCGGCCGGCCATTCCGGCGCCGCGCCGCCGCCCCGTTGACCTTGCACAAGGCCCGTCCTACCGATGGCGCATCATCAGAAAGGCTTCCCGCATGAGCTTTGCCCAGGGCCGCGCCGTCCTTGCCATTCCCGGTCCCTCGCCGGTGCCGGAGCGGGTGCTGCGCGCCATGCACCGCCCCTCGCCCGATATCTATGGCGAGGATCTGGCGGCCGAGAACCGCGCCATGATCGCCGCGCTGAAGCGCCTCGCCGGCACGCAGGCGCATCTCGCGCCCTATATCGGCAACGGCCATGCCGGGTGGGAGGCGGCGAACGTAAACCTGTTTCACCGCGGCGACCGGGCGCTGGTGCTGACCTCGGGCCATTTCGGCCGCGCCTGGGCCGAGAATGCCGCGGCCGTCGGCATCGCGGTCGAGACGCTGGACTTCGGCCTGGCACCGCCCGACCCGCAGCGCCTGGCCGACCGGCTGGCGCAGGACCGCGCGCATGACATCAAGGCCGTGCTGGTCTGCCAGATCGACACCGCCAGCTCCGCCCGCGCCGACATTCCCGCGCTGCGCGCCGCCATGGGCGACCACCCGGCCTTCTTCGCCGTCGACGCCATCGCCTCGCTGGGCTGCGAGCCGATGCGGATGGACGAATGGGGCATCGACCTGCTGGTCTCGGCCAGCCAGAAGGGGTTGATGCTGCCGCCGGGCCTGGCCTTCGTCTGGTTCTCGGACCGGGTCAAGGCGCGCGGCCGCAGCGATCTCGCCACGCCCTATTGGGACTGGACCCCGCGCACGCAGGCCGAGCAGCTTTGGCAATTCTGGGGCGGCACCCCGCCGGTCCAGCACATCTTCGGCGTGAACGAGGCGATGCGGATGCTCTTGGACGAAGAGACCCTGCCCGCCGCCTGGGCCCGGCACGAGGGGCTGGCCCGCGCCACCTGGACCGCGCTCGGGCGCTGGAACGCGGGCGGCCACGGCATCGGCCCGCTGATTGCCGACCCGGACGGCAGGGCGCGCTCGGTCACCGCCGCCGTGCTGCCGCGCGCCGAGGCATTGCGGGCCTGGACCGCCGCCAAGGCCGGCGTGACGCTGGGCATCGGCCTGGGCGCGCCCGACCCCGAGAATGCGCTGCGCATCGCCCATATGGGCCATGCCAATGCGCATCAGCTGCTGGGCGTGCTGGCGGTGATCGAGGCCGGGCTGACCGCGCTCGGCATCCCGCACGGCCCGGGCGCGGTCGAGGCTGCCGCCGCGGAACTCGCCCGGCTGGCCTGATACCGGGCCTGAGATCGGGGGCTTGCGCGGCGCCCGCGCAGGCCCGACCCTGATCGGCGAACCGCGAACGGACCCCGCCATGCGCACCACGCCCCTGCCCGAATTCCAGTCCGAGGCCCTGTTGCCCGGCTAGGATTTCGCCCCCGTCGAGCAGTTGATCCGGGCCGAGGCCACCCAGCATGGCCTGGACCTGCACACCGGCCATGGCCGCTCGATCTGGTGCCAGGTCGAGCAGGGCGAGTTCGGCGCCAGGAAGCGCGGCGACGGCGTCTTGGTCTTTGCCCGCGCCCATCGCGCCGACGCGCTGGCCGCGATGCAGCAGGCGATCGGCGAGCACCTGGCGCATCACCTGCCCGCGGCCGCTGCGGCGCTGCGCTGGCCCTCGGCCGCCGATGCCGGCCGGCCGCCGGCGAACTTCAGCCCGGCGCGGCTGGTGTCCGCAGGCCAGATCAGCGCGGATTTCTGGCGTGTGCGGCTGGAGGCGCCGGGGCTGCACCGCTTTGCCGGCGACGATTCGCTGCATTTCCGCATGGTGCTGCCGCAGCCCGGCGACGCGGCGCCAGACTGGCCGGTGCTGGGCGGCAATGGCCAGGTGGTCTGGCCGCGCGGCGCCAGGGCGCTGCATCGCCCGGTCTATACCACCCGCGCCATCGACCCCGACCGGGGCTGGCTGGATCTGGACATCTTCGACCATGCCGGCGGCCGCGCCATCGCCTGGGCCCGCACCGCAACGGCGGGCGCGCCGGCCGGGCTGCTCGGCCCCAGCGGCGGCGGCATCCCGCAGGCGCCGCACCTGGTCCTGGCCGGCGACGAGACCGCCTATCCGGCGCTGGCCCGCATCCTGGAAGCCCGCGCCGACAGCGCCGAGGGCGACCTGTTCCTGCTCGGCGCCCGCGCGGACTATCCTTTCCCGGCCGCGCCCGGCATCCGGCGGCACCACCTGCCGCAGGGCGCGGCGGCGCTGTGCGGGCGGCTGCGCGCCAGCCCGCCCGACCCGGGCTGCTTCCTGTGGATCGCCACGGCCCGCTCGGGAATCGATTCGCTGAAGGCGGTGATCTTGGGCGAATTGCACCACCATAGCGGGCAAACCCACCTCTCCGCCTATTGGAACGACAAAGATTAACGCTTTGTCGGGCGCAATAGTTGACAATTTTACCTTGCTGTTCGATACGAACGCCAAGCCGCGGCCAAAGGCGTCAAGGCGGCGCGTTTTCGCATGTGCCGAGCCCAAGCAAGAAGCGGACGGATCGAATGCCGGAAAGACTAAGGATCACCATGACCAACCTGACGCTGCCGCGCCATCGCGCGGGGACCGCCCTGGCCTTTGCCTGCCTGATGCTGGCCACGCCCATCGCCGCCCAGGACAGCACGGCGACCCAGCCGGCCCCGGCCGCGCCCGAGGTCCAGACCCAGCCCGCCCCGGCGACCGCGCCGTCGACGACCGCCCCGGAAGCCGGAACCCCGGCCGCCGAGACGCCGGCCGCCCCGGCCCCGGCTGCCACCACCCCCGCCGCAGAGCCGACCACGCCGGCCCCCGCGCCGGCGACGACGGAGCCGGCCGCGACCACCGCCACCCCGGCCCCTGCGGCCAGCACCCCCGCCCCGTCTGCCCCCGAGACCCCCGCAGCCGCCCCGGCCGAAACGCCTGCCGCCCAAGCCGCGGCGCCCCAGGCGCAGCCCGAGCCGGCCGGCTCCAGCATACTGCCGCAGGCGCTGCAAGACGCGCTCGAGCCGATGCTGAACCCAGCCCCGCGCGACCCGACCCTGCCGCATGACCTGTCGCCCTGGGGCATGTTCCTGGCCGCCGACTGGGTGGTGAAGGGCGTGATGATCGGCCTGGCATTCGCCTCGGTCATCACCTGGACCGTGCTGATCGCCAAGATGCTGGAACTGGCCGGCGCCATGAAACGCGCGCAATCCGGCATCCGGCGGATCGAGACCGCGACCAGCCTGCCCTCGGCTCTCAACGCCGCCGGCCGCCGCCGCGACCCGGTCTCGCGCATGATCCGCGCCGCCGCGACCGAATACGACCGCTCGGCCCCGGCGCTGGACCAGGCCGGCGACAGCGGCGTCAAGGAGCGCGTCGAATCGCATCTGGACCGCATCGAGGCCGTCGCCGGCCGCCGCATGAGCCGCGGCACCGGCGTCCTGGCCACCATCGGCTCGACCGCGCCCTTCGTCGGCCTGTTCGGCACCGTCTGGGGCATCATGAACAGCTTCATCGGCATCTCGCAGGCGCAGACCACCAACCTGGCCGTGGTGGCGCCGGGCATCGCCGAGGCGCTGCTGGCGACCGCCATCGGCCTGGTCGCGGCCATCCCGGCCGTGGTGATCTACAACGTCTTCGCCCGCGCCATCACCGGCTATCGGCTGCGGCTTGCCAATGCCTCGGCCGGGGTGCGCCGGCTGGTCAGCCGCGACCTCGATTTCCGTGGCGCCGTCGCGCGCTCGGAGGTCTGAGCCATGGCCGGCGGCATTCGCGAAACCCAGGGCGACGATCTGGTCGAGAACCACGAGATCAACGTCACCCCCTTCATCGACGTGATGCTGGTGCTGCTCATCATCTTCATGGTGGCGGCGCCGCTGGCGACGGTCGATGTGAACGTGGACCTGCCGGTGTCGAACGCGACCCCGGCGCAGCGGCCGGACCAGCCGGTCTATGTCACCGTCAAGCCCGACCTGACGCTGGCGATCGGCAATGAGGACGTGCCCGCCGGCGGGATGGCCGCTGCCCTGGGCGCGGCGACCGAGAACAACAAGGAAACCCGCATCTTCCTGCGTGCCGACAAGGAAGTGCAATATGGCGACCTGATGGGCGTCATGAACACGCTGCGCGAAACCGGCTATCTGAAGATCGCGCTGGTCGGGCTGGAAGCCGCGCCCGCGGCGCCCGGCACCGCACCTGATGCGGCGGCGGCCCCTGCCCCGGCCGCGCCCACCGCTGCCGCGCCCGCAACCGGAGGAGCACCCCGGCCATGACCACCAGATCCGCCATGGCGCTGCGCGACGGCGCGCTTTGGGGCGGGGCGGCCGTCCTGGTCCTGGCGGCGCATCTGGGCGGGGCGCTGTGGCTTTTGCACAGCGCCGAGGCGGCCGCGCCGCCGGGCCTGCCCGAGCCGGTCTTCGTCGAGCTGGCCCCGCTGCCCGAGGCCGCCGCGCCGCCGGAAGAGGAAGAGATGCCCGAGCTGGCCGAGGCCGAACCGGAGCCCGAGCCCGAGATCGACCTGCCGCTGCCGGAGCTCGAACAGATCCCGGACATGAACACGCTGTTCCCGCCGCCTCCCGACGCGGTGGTGCTGCAAAAGTCCGAGCGGCCGCGCGAGCGCCCCGAGAAGCCCGAGCCCGAGCCCGAGCCCGAGCCGAAGATCGTCGAAAAGAAGCCGGTGGAGAAAAAGCGCGAGGTCAAGGAGCGCGCGCCCGAGAAGCAGGAGGCCCGCAAGGCCACCACGCAGGTGCGCGCGCCGAAATCCGACCGCACCGCCGCGCCCACCGCCGACGCCGGCGTCGCCAGTCCGCGCCAGATCGCCAGCTGGCAGTCCAAGGTGAACTCGACCGTGTCGCGCCACATGAGACGCACCCGGATCAAGGGACAGGGCGCGATCGTGGTGAACCTGAACTTCACCGTGGATCCCAGCGGCCGGGTGGCGGGCGCCAGGCTGGCCAGCTCGACCGGGAATGCGGCGAATGACGCGGCGCTGAGCCGCCAGGTCGCGCGGATGCCGCGCCTGCCCGCGCATCCCTCGGGCAGGAGCATGACCCTGACCCTGCCGGTCAGGATCGACTAGCCGCGAGCCGCCGGCCGCCTTGGCCGGCGGTTTCCATTGCAGCCGTCCCCGCCGCGTCAGGTTGGAATCGCCGCCACGCCCAGCACCGGCGCAAGGCCGCGCACCACCTCGGCCAGGGCGCGGGCATCAGCCCCGGCCTCGGCATTGCGGCGCCAGACCACCGCCAGGTCGCGCGAGGGCGCCGGATCGGCAAAGGGCACGATCCGCAGCCGCCCGTCGCGGTTCTCATCCGCCAGCGCCAGTTGCGGGATCAGCGTCATGCCCATGCCGCTGGCCACCATCCGCATCAGCGTCGCCATCGAGGCCGCCTCGAGGTTCAGCTTGCGGCGCGGGTTGCGCAGCCCGCAGACCTCCAGCGCCTGGTCGCGCAGGCAATGCCCGTCGGCCAAGAGCAGCAGCCGCTCGGCCTGGATGCTTTCGGGCCGCGCCGGGCCGGACAGATAGGTGGTGTCATCCTCGGACAGCGCGATCAGGAAGCTGTCGCGCAGCACCGGCACGGCCTCGAGCCCGGCCTCGCCCACCGGCAGCGCCATGATGCCGGCGTCGAAACGGTGGCTGGCGACGCCGGCGGTCAGATCGTCGGTGACGACCTCGTGCAATTCCAGCTCCAGCGCCGGATGCGCGGCCCGCAGCGCCGGCACCAGATGCGGGATCAGATAGGGCGCCACGGTCGGGATGATCGCCAGCCGCAGCCGTCCCGACAGCGCCGAACGCCCGGCCCGCGCAGCCGCATCCAGCCGCTTGGCGGTGTCGATCAGCTCTTGCGCCAGCGGCAGCAGCCGCTCGCCCAGGGCGGTCAGCCGCACCGGGCCGGCGCCGGCGCCCCGCTCGAACAGCGCGCCGCCCAGACGGCCCTCCAGTTGGGCGATCTGGCTCGACAGGCCCGGCTGCGAGACATGCACCGTCTCGGCCGCACGGCCGAAATTGCCCATCCGGGCGACGGCAAGGAAATAGGTGATCTGGCGCAGGGTGAAGTTCATAACCCCAGCCTATCACCGGCAGCCGTAATGACAATCCCGGCTTAAACGGGCAGCCGGTCCACCAGCAGCTTGTCGATGCGGCGGCCGTCCAGGTCCACGACCTCGATGCGCCAGCCCTGCCAGTCGACGCGGTCGCCGGCCTGCGGCAATTGCCCGGCCAGCTCCAGCACCAGCCCGGCGGCGGTGGAATAATCGTGATCCTCGGGCAAGGGCACGCCCAGGCGGTCGGCGAATTCGTCGGCCGGCATCCAGCCGGCGACCAGCAGGCTGCCGTCGTCGCGCTCGACGATCTTGGGCTCGTCGTCGTCCAGGCCGGCATATTCGCCGGTGATCGCCTCCAGCACGACCATCGGCGTCACCACGCCCTCGAAATGGCCGTATTCGTCATAGACCAGCAGCATCTGTCCCGGCGCGGCGCGCAACCGGGCGATGACCTCGGGCGCATCCATGGTTTCGGGGATGATCGGGGCCGGATGCATGACCTCGCGCAGGTCGATGGCCTGGGCGCGGCTTTGCGACATCAGGTCGACGCTCGCCACCACGCCGATCAGGTTGTTCGGATCGCCGTCGCCCACCGGCAGGCGGGTGCGGCGGCTTTCGTGGAACTTGCGCGCCATTTCCTGCCAGCTGTCGGCGACATCGATCACCGGGATGTCGCGGCGCGGCGTCATCAGCCCGCGGGCCGAGCGGTCGGCAATGCGCATGACGCCGGCGATCATCTCGGTTTCGGCGCGGTGGATGACGCCCGCCGTCTCGGCCTCGGAAATCATCAGCCGGATCTCTTCGTCGCTGATGCCCTGGCGATCGCCACCCGACTGGCCCAGCGCCGCCAGCACCAGCTTGCCCGAGCGATCCAAGAGCCAGACCAGCGGCGCCGCCACCTTGGAAATGGTCCGCATCAGCGGCGCGACGCGGGCCGCCATCTGCTCGGGCGCGCGCAGCGCGATCTGCTTCGGCACCAGCTCGCCCATGATCAGCGACAGATAGGTGATCGCCACCACCACGCCGCCCATGCCCAAGGGCTGCGCGACCGAGACCGGCACGCCCCAGCCCGGCAGCGCCGCCGCCAGCCGCGCGCCCAGCGTGGCGCCGGAAAAGGCGCCCGACAGCACGCCGACCAGGGTGATGCCGATCTGCACCGAGCTCAGGAACCGTCCCGGATCCTCGGCCAGCACGAGCGCGGTCGCCGCGCCCCGGTCGCCACGCTCGGCCATCACCTTCAGCCGCGCCGGGCGGGCCGAGACGATGGCCAGCTCGGACATGGCCAGAAGGCCGTTCAGCAACGTCAGGACAAGGACAATCGCAATCTCAATCCACATGGGAGGGACTCGGGTGCTTTCTGGGATGGGCCGGGCCGAGAGCGCGGCGGAAGGCCGCCCGTCTCTCACAAGGATCGTCGATCATGCGCGTATCGGCGTCTGGCTCCGCTTGGGTCATGCGCCAATATAGACCGCCCGCGCCGCAGGGCAACGCTTGTCGCGGCTTTTTTGCCCGAAAGCCCCGGCCGGGCAGAGGTTTGCGCAAGTTGACGTTGCGGCAAGACTTTCCCCCGGATTGCAGTGGCTTATGGAAATCCGCCTGCCGGCGCCCTAGCCTGCCACCCCGAGATGCGTGTTGAATGGTGTCATGATGGTCGCAAGCGAAAGCCGAGATCCCGAGAAAATCGTCTTCGTCCTGCAGGGCGGCGGGGCGCTGGGCGCCTATCAGGCCGGCGCCTATGAGGCGCTGTGCAGGGCCGGGCAGGAACCGGAATGGCTGGCCGGGATCTCGATCGGCTCGATCAACGCGGCGCTGATCGCCGGCAACCCGCCGAGCCAGCGGCTCCAGGCGCTGCGCCGCTTCTGGGAAGGCGTGACCGGCGCGCCCTGGCTGATGGGCACGCCGCTGGAGGGCGCGCTGCTGCCCGACCAGATGCGCGCCTTCTGCAACGAAAGCCGGGCGACGATGACCACCATGCTGGGCGCGCCAGGCTTCTTTCGCCCGCGCATGCCGGACGTGTTCTCGTTCCTGCCCGGGCTGATGCGCCAGACCAGCTGGTACGACACCGCGCCCCTGCGCGAGACGCTGCTGGAGCTGGTGGACTTCGACCTGCTGAACCGTGCCGGCCCCCGGCTGACGGTCTGCGCCGTCGATGTGCAGACCGGCAATTTCACCAGCTTCGACAGCAGCGAGACCCGGATCACCGTCGATCACATCATGGCCTCGGGCGCGCTGCCGCCGGGCTTCCCCGCGGTCGAGATCGACGGCCGGCACTATTGGGACGGCGGGCTGGTGTCGAACTCGCCCCTGCAGGTGGTGCTGGAAAAGCCGCACCAGCGCCCGCTCTGCATCTATCATGTCGATCTCTATCCCTCGCGCGACGGCCTGCCCCATACCATGGCCCATGTCGAGCAGCGCGAGCGCGAGATCCGCTTCTCCAGCCGCACCCGCCTCAACACCGACGAATTCCGCGCCCGCCATGCCCTGGCCCGCGCCGCGCGCCGGCTGCAAGCCCGGCTGCCGGCCGAATTCCGCGACGATCCCGATCTGAAGCGGCTGATCGAGGCCGGCCCCTCGCAGCCGGTCAGCCTGATGCACCTGATCCATCGCCACGCCGATTACGAAGGCACGTCCAAGGATTACGAATTCTCGCGCCTGTCGATGCTGGACCATTGGCGCGACGGGCTGGACGACGCGGAACGCTCGCTGCGCCATCCGGCCTGGACCGGCCGCAAGCTGCCCGAGGACGGCATGCTGGTCTTCGACATGCACGACCCGCATCGCGACGACCTGGCGGGCTGAGCCCCCGGGGCCGTCGCGAGCGGGGCGCACGGCCTCAGCGGCGCTGGAACAGCCCGCGCGCCTGGCGCGGCGCGGCGGTCAGGTATTGCGGCGACACCGGCAGACTGTCGCCCAGCTTCGCCGCCGCATGCCAGGGCCAGCGCGGATCGTAAAGCGCGACGCGGCCGATGGCGATCAGGTCGGCATCGCCGGTGCCCAGGATCGCTTCGGCCTGTTCGGGCTCGGTGATCAGCCCCACGGCGATGACCGGCATCGAGACGGCCGCCTTGACCGCCCGCGCCAGCGGCACCTGGTAGTTCGGCCCGACCGGGATCGCCTGCCGCGGGTCGAGCCCGGCCGAGGAGACATGGATCGCATCGCAGCCCCGCGCCTCGAGCGCGCGGGCAAAGGCAACGGTGCTCTCGACGTCCCAGCCGCCCTCGACCCAGTCGGTGCCCGAGACCCGGACCGTGACCGGATAGCCCTCGGGCACGGCGGCGCGCACGGCGTCGAAGACCTCCAGCGGAAAGCGCATCCGGTTCTCCAGGCTGCCGCCATAGTCGTCCTCGCGCCGGTTCGACAGCGGCGACAGGAATTCGTGCAGCAGGTAGCCATGCGCGCAATGGATCTGGATCGCGTCGATACCCAGCCGCAAGGCGCGGCGCGCGGCTTCGGCAAAGGCGTCGCGGATGCGGGCCAGCCCGGCCGCATCCAGCGCCTCGGGCGGATTGTCATCGGCGGCATAGGCCAGGCCCGAGGGCGCCAGCGTCTGCCAGCCGTCCACCGCATCCGGCGCGATCTGCGCCCCGCCGTCCCAGGGCCGCGCGGTCGAGGCCTTGCGCCCGGCATGGGCCAGCTGGATCGCGACCGGCATGTCCGCCCAGTCGCGGATCGCCCGCATGACCCGGCCCATCGCGGCCTCGGTCGCCGCGTCGTAAAGCCCGACATCGGCATGCGAGATGCGCCCCTCGGGCGTCACGGCGGTCGCCTCGATGGTCAGGATGCCGGCGCCGGACTGCGCCAGGCTGCCCAGGTGCTGCATGTGCCAGTCGGTCATGCAGCCATCCTTGGCGGAATACTGGCACATGGGGGCGATGACGATGCGGTTGCGAAGGCTGTGCCGACCCAAGGTGATCGGCTCAAATAGCTTGGACATGAGGCGCTCCTGCAAGTTGCCCCTGTCAGTTATGCCGCCCGCGCCCCGGCGCAACCCCCAGCACCCCGGCTTTCTTTCTTGTGGAAATATCCCGGGGGACGCCTGGCCGGCCCCGTCGAGGGGCCGGCCAGGCGGGGGGCAGAGCCCCCGCGCGCCCCGCTCAGAAGCTGTTGCGTTCGTGATAGGTGCGCAGGAAGTTCTGGATGCGCGCGTCCTTCGGCACCTGGAAGATGCCCTGCGGGCTGTCCACCGCGACCAGCTCGCCCTTTTCCATGAAGGCGACCTGGTCGGCGACATGGGCGGCGAAGCCCATCTCATGCGTCACCACGACCATGGTCATGCCCTCGGCGGCCAGCGCCTTCATCACGTTCAGCACCTCGCCCACCAGCTCCGGGTCCAAGGCCGAGGTCGGCTCGTCGAAGAGCATCAGCCGCGGCTCCATGGCGATGGCGCGGGCGATGGCGACGCGCTGCTGCTGGCCGCCCGACAGCCGCGCCGGGTGGTTGCCCATCTTGTCGGCCAGGCCCACCTTGGCCAAGGCCTCGGCGGCGCGCCGCTCGGCCTCGGCGCGCGCCAGGCCGCGCACGCGGATCAGCCCCTCGGCCACGTTCTGCTGCGCGGTCATATGCGGCCACAGGTTGAACTGCTGGAACACCATGCCGATGCCGCGCCGCATCTCGCGCAAGCGGCGGCCGGTCATCTTGCGGCCCGGGCTGTCATAGCCGATCAGCTGGCCGTCGATGCGGATCTCGCCCGAGTCGTATGCCTCGAGGAAGTTGATGCAGCGCAAGAGCGTCGACTTGCCCGAGCCCGAGGGCCCGATCAGGCAGGTCACCTTGCCGGGCGGGATGGACAGGTCCACGTCCTTCAGCGCGTGGAAGGGGCCGTAGAACTTGTTGACCTTGCGGATCTCGACGGAGGATGCCTGCATCGCTCAGGTCCTTTCGATCAGATGTTGGGTGATGCGGCGCTCGAACCGGCGGCCGAGCCGGCTGATCGTCTCGACCAGCAGCCAGAAGAACAGCGCCAGCACCAGGTTCGCCTCGACATAGCGGAAGGTCTCGGTCGACATGCGGCTGACCTGATACATCAGCTCGGGCACGGTGATGATCGACAGGATCACCGTCTCCTTGGTCAGGATGATCGAGAAATTGACCAGCGCCGGCAGCGCCGAGACCAGGCCCAGCGGCAGAAGGATGCGGCGGATGATGGCGGGCTCGGCCATGCCGATGGCACGCGCCGCCTCGATCTGACCATGCGGCACGGCGCGGAAGCCCGAGCGGAAGATCTCGGCGAAATAGGGGCTGCCATAGATGGTCAGGCCCAAGAGGCCCGCCGGCAGCGCGTCCAGGCGCAGCCCGACCAGCGGGCCGCCGTAATAGAGCACGAAGAGCTGGACCAGGAAGGGCGTGCCGCGGATCACCTCGATATAGACCTGGATCAGCCAGCGCACCGGGCGCGGTGCGTAACGCTGGATCAGCGCGATCACCAGCCCCAGCGCCATGCCGAAGATCGTGCCGAGGATCCAGCACAGCACGGTGATGCCGAAGCCGCGCAGCAGCATCGGGCCGTATTGTTCGATCAGGTCCATCACACGGCCGTCCTGTGTTCAAGGTAGCGTCCCAGCGCCGCAAGGCACAGGTTGATCGCCAGATAGATGCAGGCCGCCGCGATATAGACTTCAAGCGGGCGGAAGGTGGTCGCGGCCTGGGCCTGGCTCGCCCGGGTGATCTCCAGGATGCCCACGACCGAGACCAGCGAGCTGGCCTTGACCAGCAGGATCAACTCGTTGACCAGCGCCGGCAGCGACAGGGTGAAGGCCTGCGGCAGGATCACCCGGATCCAGGTGTCGCGCGGGGTCATGCCGATGGCGGTGGCAGCCTCGGTCTGGCCGCGCGGCAGGGCGGCGATGGCGCCGCGCCAGATCTCGCTGATATAGGCGCTGGCGCAGACGCCGACGCAGATCACCGCGGCGGCGGTGGCCGGGATGTCGACCCCGATCACCGGCAGCGAGTAATAGAAGACCAGAAGCTGCACCAGCAGCGGCACGCCGCGCAGGAAGCTGACCCAGAGCCCGCCGAAGGCGCGCAGCGCCGGATAGGGCGACAGCCGCGCCGCGCAGACCAGCGTGCCGATCACCAGCCCCAGGCCGATGCCCAGGACCGAGATCAGCAGCGTATAGCGCGCGGCCCAGAACAGCGGCTGGAAGCTCTCAAGAAAGACAGGGATGGAAAACATGCACGCCTTGTCCTGACGATGGCGGGCGGGGACCATCCCCGTTGCCCGCGTCTTGCGTCCGGCGCGCGGCAGGGCGCCGGAAGGTCCGGGCGGGGCGCTGGCCCCGCGCCGGCATGGCTTGGGTGGCGGGGCTCAGTTCGCCGGGACTTCGCGCGGCAGTTCGGTATAGCTGCCCAGCCATTTCTCCTGGATCGCCTTGACGCGACCGTCGTCGGTCATCTTCAGGATGGCGTCGTTGATCGCCTTGGCGAAGCTGTCGCTGTCGGCATCCTTGCGCAGCACCCAGGCGAAATAGGTCGGCTGGCCGAATTGCGCCGGCTCGAACAGCGCGAAGCTCTCGGGGCGGTTCTTGACCAGATAGGTCAGGTTCGGCAGCGAGCCCGCCACCGCGTCCAGCCGGCCGGCGACCAGGTCGGCATAGGCCTCGTCGGTGGTGCCGTATTCCTTGACGTCCACGCCGCCCAGGCTTTCGCCATAGGCTTGCAGCTGCTTGAACTGCGCGGTGCCCTGCTGCACGCCGACGGTCTTGCCCTTGATGTCCTCGGGCTTCTTCAGGTCGCTGTTCGCGGCCTTGACCAGCGAGACGGTGGCATCGGCGATCGGCAGGGTGAAGGTGTAGCGTTCCAGCCGCTCGGGGGTGATGGTGACGGGCGCGATGACGATGTCGAATTTCTTGACTTCCAGGCCCGGCAGCTCGGCGGTCCAGGGGATGTCCTGATAGACCGGCTCGACGCCGATTTCCTTGGAAACCTCGTCGAACAGGTCCTTGGTCATGCCCTCATAGGTGCCGTTCGACAGCATGTCGAAGGGGGCATAGTGCATGTCGGTCGCGGTGACGATCTTGCCCGCCGCCTTGATGTCGGCCAGCTGGTCGGCCTGCGCGGCGGTGCCCAGCGCGATCAGGCTGATGGCGGCGGCTTTCAGGCTCATGTGAAAACTCATGTCTTTCTCCGTTGTTGGACAGGTGACGGGCCGCGGGGGCGGTGCGTTGCGCACCCGCGCCCCTTGGATCAGAGAATCCCGGGCAGATTCAACCCGTGCTCCCGCGCGCAGTCCAGCGCGATCTGATAGCCCGCGTCAGCATGGCGCATGACGCCGGTGGCCGGGTCGTTCCACAGCACGCGCGCCAGCCGCGCATCGGCATCCTCGCTGCCGTCGCAGCAGATCACCATGCCGGAATGCTGCGAGAAACCCATGCCGACGCCGCCGCCATGATGCAGCGACACCCAGGTCGCGCCCGAGGCGGTATTCAGCAGCGCGTTCAGCAGCGGCCAGTCGGACACCGCGTCCGAGCCGTCCTGCATCGCCTCGGTTTCCCGGTTCGGCGAGGCGACCGAGCCCGAGTCGAGATGGTCGCGGCCGATGACGATGGGCGCTTTCAGTTCGCCGTTCCGCACCATCTCGTTGAAGGCGAGGCCCAGCTTGTGGCGGATGCCAAGGCCGACCCAGCAGATCCGCGCCGGCAGGCCCTGGAAGCTGATGCGCTCGCGCGCCATGTCCAGCCAGTTGTGCAGATGCGGGTCGTCGACCAGTTCCTTGACCTTCTGGTCGGTCTTCAGGATGTCCTCGGGATCGCCCGACAGCGCCGCCCAGCGGAACGGCCCGATGCCCTTGCAAAACAGCGGCCGGATATAGGCCGGCACGAAGCCGGGGAAGGCAAAGGCGCGCTCGAAGCCCTCTTCCAGCGCCATCTGGCGGATGTTGTTGCCGTAATCGACGGTCGGGATGCCCTGGTCGCAGAAGGCCACCATCGCCTCGACCTGCTTGCGCATGCTGGCGCGGGCGGCGCGTTCGACGGCCTTGGGATCGGTTTCCTGGCGCGCGCGCCATTCGGCGACGGTCCAGCCCTGCGGCAGATAGCCATGCACCGGGTCGTGGGCCGAGGTCTGGTCGGTCACGATGTCGGGACGCACGCCACGCTTGACCAGTTCCGGGAACACGTCGGCGGCATTGCCGATCAGCGCCACGGATTTCGCCTCGCCGGCCTTGGTCCAGCGGTCGATCATCTCCAGCGCCTCGTCGAGGCTGTGGGTCTTTTCATCGACATAGCGGGTGCGCAGGCGGAAATCGGCGCGGGTCTCGTCGCATTCCACCGCCAGGCAGCAGGCGCCGGCCATGACCGCGGCCAGAGGCTGGGCGCCGCCCATGCCGCCAAGCCCGGCGGTCAGGATCCACTTGCCCTTCAGATCGCCGCCATAGTGCTGGCGCCCGGCCTCGACGAAGGTCTCGTAGGTGCCCTGCACGATGCCCTGGCTGCCGATATAGATCCAGGAACCGGCGGTCATCTGGCCGTACATGGCCAAGCCCTTCTTGTCCAATTCGTTGAAATGGTCCCAGTTCGCCCAATGCGGCACCAGGTTCGAGTTGGCGATCAGCACCCGCGGCGCATCCTTGTGGGTGCGGAACACGCCGACCGGCTTGCCCGATTGCACCATCAGGGTCTGGTCGTCCTCGAGCTTTTTCAGCGCATCGACGATCAGGTCGAAATCCTTCCAGGTGCGGGCGGCGCGGCCGATGCCGCCATAGACCACCAGCTCATGCGGGTTCTCGGCCACGTCGGGATGCAGGTTGTTCATCAGCATCCGCATCGGCGCCTCGGTCAGCCAGCTTTTCGCGGTGATCTCGGTGCCGGTGGCGGGAAAAATGTCGCGGGTATTGTGACGGGGATTGTCCATGGTGCTCTCCGTTCAGGCCAGCATATTGCCGGAAATGATGATGCGTTGGATTTCGCTCGACCCTTCGTAGATGCGCATGATGCGCAGGTCGCGGGCGATGCGTTCGATGGGGAAATCGCGGGTATAGCCATAGCCGCCATGCAGTTGCAGCGCGGTATCGGCGATCTTGCCGGCCGCCTCGCTGGCGGCCAGTTTCGCCATGCTCGAGGCCAGCGAGAAGCGCCCGCCGTGGTCATGGGCATGCTGGCGCTGGCGCGCGGCATCCTGCGACAAGAGCAGCGCCGAACGCCAGGCGACGCCCATGTCGGCGATCATCCAGCGGATGCCTTGGCGGTCGGTCAGCCGCTCGCCGCCGATGACGCGGTCCTTGGCATAGGCGATGGCGGCGTCCATCGCGGCTTTCGCCAGCCCCAGGCATTGCGCCGCGACCTCAATGCGGCCGTTGTCCAGCACCTGCATGGCGGTGCGAAAGCCCCTGCCCTCCTCGCCCAGCAGCGCGTCCTGCGGCAATTGGCAGTCGAGGTTCAGGGTGAACACATGCCCGCCCTTCAGCCCCATGGTCTTTTCCGGCGCGCCCGGCTCCAGCCCTGGCGTGCCTTTCGGCAGGATGAAGGCCGAGATGCCGCGATGGCCCTTGTCGGGATCGGTCACCGCATAGACGACGATGAAATCCGCCACACCGCCGTTCGAGATGAAGCATTTCGTGCCCTTGAGGTGCCAGCCGGTTTCCGTGCGGCGGGCGCGGGTCTTCATGTCGGCGGGGTCCGAGCCGGCGGTCGGCTCGGTCAGGGCGAAGGCGCCCAGCGCCTCGCCCGTCGCGGCCTTTTGCAGCCATTCCTGCTTCTGCGATTCAGACCCGCCGATCAGGATCGAGTCGGTCGCCAGGTAATGCGCCGTCAAGGCCGAGGCCGTGGACCCGCAGGCCCCCGCCACGATGGCGACCGCGCGCAGCAGCGCCGGGGCCGAGATGCCGCTGCCGCCATAGGCTTCGGGCAGGTTCGCACCCATCATGCCGGCCTCGCCCAGCACGGCAAGCTGGTCATGGACGAAACCCGAAGTCTCATCCGTTTCCGCCGCTTTGGGCGCGATCTGCTCGACGCAGATGCGCTCCAGCACGTCGCAGAACAGCCGTTCCTCCTCGGCCAGCATGGGCCAGTCGTCGCTCATGCGGTTTCCTCCAATCCGAATGCGCGCAGGATGGCGGCGCGGTCGCCGCCCAGCGCGGGGGCCGGGCTGCCGGCCAGGGGTTTCTCGCCGTCGAAACGCACCGGCTGGCCGACGACCGGAGTGCGGCCCAGCAGGCTGACCAGACCGCGCGCGCGGGCGTGGTCACTGTCGGCCGCCTGGGCGATGTCCCAGATCGGCGCGGCGGGCAGGCCGGCACCGGCCAGCGCCGCCACGGCGGCCTCGGTGCTCAGGCGCGCGGACCAGGCCTCGATCAGCGCCTTGATCTCGGGCTCATGCGCGGTGCGCGCTTCGTCGCTGGCGAAACGCGGGTCCGCCGCCGCCTCGGGGGCACCGATCAGCTGCGCCAGCGCGGCGAATTGCTTGCCCGACAGCACCGCGATCACCACCTGCCCGTCGCTGGTGGCAAAGCAGCCAAAGGGCGTCGACAAGGGATGGCGGTTGCCGACCCGCTGCGGCAGCTTCCCGGCATAGAAATGCAGCGCATGGCTGGTGGTCAGCATGGAAAACAGCGCGTCATACATCGCCACGTCCAGCACCGCGCCCTGCCCGGTGGCGTTGCGCCCGACCAGCGCCGCCATGATGGCCCAGCTCGCGAACAGGCCGGCCAGCAGGTCGGCGATGCTTTCGCCGGTCTTCAGCGGCGCGCCGCCCTCCTCGCCCGTGCCGGCCATCAGGCCCGACATGGCCTGCACCACCAGGTCATAGGCCGGCAGGTCGCGGAACGGGCCGTCCTGCCCAAAGCCCGAGATCGAGCAATAGACCAGCCGCGGATTTTCTGCGCGCAAGTCCTCGGCGCCCAGCCCCAGCCGGGCCGCGACGCCGGGGCGGAAGTTTTCCACTACCACGTCCACCTGCGCCGCGATGGCACGCGCCAGCGCCAGGTCGGCCGGGTTCTTCAGGTCCAGCACCAGGCTTTGCTTGCCGCGGTTGTTCAGCGTGAACAGCGCGCTTTCGCCGTCCTTGACCGGGCCGATATGGCGGTAGTCGTCGCCCGCGGGCGGCTCCAGCTTGATGATCTCGGCCCCCAGGTCGGCCAGCAGCGCCGTCGCATAGGGCCCCGCCAGCACCCGCGACAGGTCCAGCACCTTGATGCCCGCAAGCGGCTTCATGGCCGCAACTCCGGCGCCAGCGCCGCAAGGCGGGTCAGGATCTCCTTCAGCGGCCCCCGCAGCGCCTCGGCCTTCTGCGCGTCATAGGCAAAGGGCGGGGCCTCGGTCGCCAGATGCGTCACCTGCGCCAGTTCCATCTGGATGGCGTGGACGCCCTGCCCCGGCTGGCCGTAATGCCGCGTCGTCCAGCCGCCCTTGAAGCGGCCGTTCAGAACATGGGTCCGGCCCGTCGCGGCTGCGACCTCCTGCGTGGCGGCCTCGATGGCCGGCGCGCAGGACGCCCCGCCGTTGGTGCCGATGTTGAAATCCGGCAGCACGCCCTGAAACAGGAACGGGATCACCGAGCGGATCGAGTGGCAGTCGTAAAGGATCGCAACCCCGTGCTTCGCCTTCACCCGCGCGATCTCGGCGGCCAGCGCGGCGTGATAGGGGGCGTGGAACTGCGCCTTGCGCGTGGCGATCTCCTCGGCACTCGGCTCCACCTCCCAGATCGGCGCGCCGTCGAAATCGGTCAGCGGCACCAAGCCGGTGGTGTTCTGGCCGGGATAGAGGCTCGCGTCGTCCGGGCCGCGGTTCGCGTCGATGACATAGCGGTGAAAGGTCGCCCGCACCGTGGTCGCGCCGGGCAGCAGCCCGTCGTAAAGCCGCTCGATATGCCAGTCGGTATCGGCCAGCACCCGGCCGCGCGGGTTCAGCGCCGCCTCGACATGGGCCGGCAGCCAGGTGCCGGTGTGGGGCAGGCCCAGGATGACCGGGCTGTCCCCCTGGACGACCTCGACCGGGATCATGCCGTCACCTCGGCCAGCAGACCCGCGGGCACCGCCGCGACCAGGGTGCCGTCATGGATCAGCCGCGCCGCCTCGGCCAGGTCGGGGGCCATGTAGCGGTCCTGGTCCAGCGCCGGGATGGTCGCGCGCAGCGTGGCGATGACCTTCTGCAGCGGACCCGAGGTCTTCAGCGGCGCGCGGAACTCGACGCCGGCGCTGGCGCACAGCGCCTCGATGCCCAGGATATGCGCGAGGTTCGCGTTCATGCGGCGAAGCCGGCGCGCGCCATGCGCCGCCATGCTGACGTGATCCTCCTGGTTGGCCGAGGTCGGCGTCGAGTCGGTGCTGCACGGCGTCGCGAGATGCTTGTTTTCCGACATCAGCGCCGCCGAGGTGACCTCGGCGATCATCAGCCCCGAATTCAGCCCCGGATCGGGGGTCAGGAAGGGCGGCAGGTCGTGGCTCAGCGCCGGATCGACCATCAGCGCGATGCGGCGCTGGGAAATCGCGCCGATCTCGGCGATCGCCAGCGCGATCTGGTCGGCGGCGAAGGCCACCGGCTCGGCATGGAAGTTCCCGCCCGAGACGATGCGGCCGGCCCCGACCAGCACCAGCGGGTTGTCGGTCGCGGCATTGGCCTCGATCTCCAGCGTGCGCCCGACTTGGATCAGCAGGTCGATGCAGGCGCCGGTGACCTGCGGCTGGCAGCGGATGCAATAGGGGTCCTGCACCCGGCTGTCGCCGATCCGGTGGCTTTCGCGGATCTCGGAGCCCTCCATCAGCGCCCGGATGGTCCGCGCCGCGACGATCTGGCCGCGATGGCCGCGCAGGGTGTGGATCTCGTCCAGGAAGGGCGCGGTCGAGCCCATGATCGCATCCGTGGACAGCGACGAGGTGACCAGCGCCGCCCGGGCGCTGGCGAAGGCATCGAACAGCCCCGCCAGCGCGAAGGCGGTCGAGACCTGGGTGCCGTTGATCAGCGCCAGACCCTCTTTCGCGGCCAGCACCACGGGCCTCAGCCCGGCGGCAGCCAGCGCCTCGGCCGCGGGCATCTCGCAGCCGTCATAACTCGCGCGGCCCTCGCCCAGCATGGCGGCGGCCATATGCGCCAGCGGCGCCAGGTCGCCCGAGGCGCCGACCGAGCCCTGCGACGGGATCACCGGCAGCACGCCGCGGGCCAGCATCGCCTCGATCAGCGCGATGACCTCGGGACGCACGCCCGAGGCGCCGCGGCCCAGCGACAAAAGCTTCAGCACCATGATCAGGCGCACGGTTTCCAGCTCGACCGGCTCGCCCACGCCGCAGCAATGCGACAGGATCAGGTTGCGTTGCAGCGTCGCGGTGTCCTTGGACGCGATCTTGATCGAGGCGAGCTTGCCGAAGCCGGTGTTCACGCCATAGACCGGCACGTCGCCATTGGCGGCGGCCTCGATGCGGGCGGCAGAGGCGGCGATGCCGGGCCGGGCGCTGTCGGCCAGCCGCACGGCCAGGCCCTCGCGCCAGACGCGCTCGAGCTGCGCCAGGGTGGTTTCGCCGGGGATCAGGATCAGTTCAGACAAAGTCGCCTCCGAAGATGCGGGAGTGAAGCGGGTTGAAGCCGATGCGATAGGTCAGCTCCGCCGGATGGGCTGCGTCCCAGACCGCCAGGTCGGCGCGCAGATCGGCGGCGATCACGCCCCGGTCGGTCAGGCCCAGGGCGCGGGCGGCGTTGCGGGTGACGCCGGCCAGGCATTCGCTGGGCGTCATGCGAAACAGCGTCGCGCCCATGTTCATCGTCAGCAGCAGCGAGGTCAGCGGCGAGGTGCCGGGGTTGCAGTCGGTGGCCAGCGCCAGCGCCACCCCGGCATCGCGCAACGCCTGGACCGGCGGCAGCCTGGTCTCGCGCAGCGTATAGAAGGCGCCGGGCAGCAGCACGGCGACGGTGCCGGAGGCCGCCATGGCATCGACCCCGTCCTGGCCCAGCCATTCCAGGTGGTCGGCCGAAATCGCGCCATGCTCGGCCGCCATGGCCGCGCCATGCAGGTCGGACAGCTGCTCGGCATGCAGCTTGACCGGCAGGCCGAGGGTCTTGGCATGGTCAAAGATCGCCGCCATTTCCGCGCGCGAAAAGGCGATGCCCTCGCAGAAGCCGTCCACGGCATCGGCCAGATCCTCGGCATGGGCGGCGTCCATCCCGGCCAGCACCACGTCGCGGATATAGCCTTGGCGGTCGTCCTTGTATTCCGGCGGCAGGGCATGGGCGGCCAGCCAGGTGGTGCGGACCTGGACCGGGCGGCGCGCCTCGATCAGCCGGGCGACTCGCAGCATCTTCAGCTCGTCGGCGACGGTCAGGCCATAGCCCGACTTGATCTCGATGGTGGTCGCGCCCTCGGCGATCAGGTGGTCGACGCGGGTCAGCGCGGCTTTCAGCAGCGCGGCCTCGTCCGCCGCGCGGGTGGCGCGGACGCTGGACAGGATGCCGCCGCCGGCGCGGGCGATCTCTTCATAGCTGGCGCCCTCTAGCCGCATCTCGAACTCGCGGGCGCGGTCGCCGCCAAAGACGATATGGGTGTGGCAGTCGATCAGCCCCGGCGTGACCAGCCGCCCCCCCAGATCCTGCCGCGTCGCGCCGGCATAGCGCGCCGGCAGATCGGATTCGGCGCCGACCCAGCTGATTCGCGCATCCTCGACGACGACGGCGCCGCGCTCGATCAGCCCGTAACCCCCTGACGGATCAGCCATGGTCGCGATCTGGGCATTGCTGAAAACCTGCATCGGCCATTCGTCCCGGATTGATTTCTCGTTGGCTCTATGTCTAAACTTAATTCCAGTCTATGTCTAAACTTATTTTTGCACAGAAAAGGGCGGCGCAATGGAAAAGATCTGGGCAGAGCGGGCCTTGCTGCCCGATGGCTGGGCGGAAAATGTCTGCGTGACGGTGGATCGGGGCCGAATCGCCGCCGTCGAGGCCGGCGTCACCGGCGGCGCGGCCGTGCCGCTGCTGCTGCCGGCGCTGGCGAACCTGCACAGCCACGCCTTCCAGCGCGCCATGGCCGGGCTTAGCGAGGCCAGGGGGCCGGAGCCGCGCGACACCTTCTGGACCTGGCGCCAGATCATGTATCGCTTTCTCGACCACCTGACGCCCGATGACGTCGAATCCATCGCGGCGCTGGTGCAGATGGAGATGCTGGAGGCCGGCTATGCCACCAATGTCGAGTTCCATTACCTGCACCACCGTCCCGGCGGCGGCCACTACGACAATATCGCCGAGATGGCCGAACGCATCGCCGCCGCCGCCGCGCGCTCGGGCATCGGCCTGACGCTGCTGCCGGTGCATTACCAGTTCGGCGGCGTGGACCGTCGGGCCTTGGCGCCGGGCCAGAACCGGTTCGGCACCACGCCCGAGGAATTCCTGCGGCTGGTCGAGGGGGCCGAGACCGCGCTCAGCGCCCTGCCCGCCGACGCCGGCATCGGCATCGCCCCGCACAGCCTGCGCGCCGTCTCGCCCGAGGGGCTGGCGGAATGCGTGGCGCTGCGCCCCGGCCGCCCGCTGCACATGCACCTGGCCGAGCAGGTGCCCGAGATCGAGGAGATCAGCGCCGCCTATGGCCGCCGCCCGGTCGAATGGCTGCTCGACAACCACAGCCCCGACCGGCGCTGGACCCTGATCCACCTGACCCACATGACCGAGGACGAGACCCGCCGCCTGGCCGCCACCGGCGCCGTGGCGGGCCTGTGCCCGATCACCGAAAGCTCGCTGGGCGACGGCATCTTCAACGGCACGATCTGGACCCAGGCCGGCGGGCGCTACGGCTTCGGCTCGGACAGCAACATCCGCATCTCGCTGGTCGAGGAGTTGCGCACGCTGGAATACAGCCAGCGCCTGCGCGACCGCGGCCGGGCGATCCTGGCCACCCCGGAACGCTCGACCGGGCGGGTGCTGTATCAGGCCGGGCTCGACGGCGGCGCCACGGCGGCGGGGCGCGAGACCGGGGCGATCGCACCCGGGCTCTGGGCCGATCTGGTCGCCATCGACCGCGCCAATCCGGTACTGGCGGGCCGCAGGGGCGACCAGATGCTCGACAGCCTGGTCTTTGCCGGCCATGACGGTCTGGTCCGCGATGTCTGGGCCGCCGGCCGCCATGTCGTGCAGGGCGGCAGACATATGGACCATGACCGCATCATCGCCGATTATCTGGCCACCATCGCCCGGCTTCAGGACCGCATGTGACCGAGAAATCCGCCAGCAAGGCGCAAGCCATCACCAGCGAGGTGCGCCGCCGCATCGTCGACCGCGAATGGCGGCAGGGCGACCGCATCCCGGACGAGGCCGAACTGGCCGTCGAATTCGGCGTCGCCCGCGCCACGGTGAACAAAGCCCTGCAACTGCTGGCCGAAGAGGGGCTTCTGGACCGCAAGCGCCGGGCCGGCACCCATGTCACGGTGAACCCGGCCCGCAAGGCCACGCTGACCATTCCCATCGTGCGCGAGCAGATCGAGGGCGCGGGCATGGAATACAGCCACCGCGTCGTGGCGCAGAAGCGCTCGCCCCTGCCGGCCGAGGCCGCCGCCCGCATGGCCCTGCCCGAGGGCCGGATGCTGATCCACCTGCGCACCGTGCATTACGGCGACGGCCGGCCCTTCCAGGTCGAGGACCGCTGGATCAACCCGGTCGCGGCGCCGGGCGCCGAGGCCATCGACTTCCAGCGCATCAACGCCAACGAATGGCTGGTCAGGAATTTCCCCTGGTCGCGGGCCGACATGGCCTTTTCGGCCGAGAACGCCGATGCCCGCAACGCAAGGCTGCTGGAAACCCGGCAGGGCACCGCGCTTCTGATCCTGCAGCGCACCACCTTCAACGACCTGGGCGCGATCACCTCGGCCCGGCTGGCCTTTCATCCCGGTTACATGCTGATCGCCACGCCCTGACCTTCGCGTCCGCCCGACCTTCACTTCCGCCTGGCCTTGCCCTATGAGGGCGCCAATCCCGAAAAAGGAATCCCCATGGCCAGCGCCAATCTCAACATCATGATCAAGGCCGCGCGCAAGGCGGGCCGCAGCCTCGTCAAGGACTTCCGCGAGGTGGAAAACCTTCAGGTCTCGGTCAAGGGTGCCGGCGATTTCGTCAGCCGCGCCGACCGCGAGGCCGAACGCATCATCAAGGAAGAACTGCGCAACGCCCGCCCGAACTATGGCTGGCTGGGCGAGGAGACCGGTGAGGAAGCCGGCGAAGACCCGACCCGGCGCTGGATCGTCGACCCGCTGGACGGCACCACCAACTTCCTGCACGGGTTGCCGCATTGGGCGGTCAGCATCGCGCTGGAGCACAAGGGCGAGATCGTCGCCTCGGTCGTGTTCGACGCTGCCAAGGACGAGCTCTTCACCGCCGAGCGCGGCGACGGCGCCTTCCTGAACGACCGCCGCATCCGCGTGTCCGGCCGCCGGCAGATGATCGAGGCGATCTTCGCCACCGGCGTGCCCTTCGCCGGGCGCCCGACCCTGCCCGCGACGCTGCGCGACCTCGGGCGGCTGATGCCGCTGACGGCGGGCGTGCGGCGCTGGGGCGCGGCCTCGCTGGACCTGGCCTATGTCGCGGCCGGCCGCTTCGACGGCTATTGGGAACGCGGCAACCAGCCTTGGGACATCGCCGCCGGCATCCTGCTGGTGAAAGAGGCCGGCGGCCGGCTGGAGCCGATCCGGGGCGAGAACCCGCTGGAGACCGGCTCGGTCGTGACCGCGAACCCGCAGCTTTTCGGCGAATTCGCCGAGATCATCCGCCGCCCGGACTAAGCCCCCGGTTGACCTTTCCGCCGCCGGGGCGCATGGCGGGGGTCCAGCCTTGGAATCGCGCCATGCCAGACAATCCCCAGACCGGGCCCCAGGCCGGGTCCCAGACCGGACCGCTGATGTCGCCGGCCTCGCAGCCCCCTGCCGTCCCGCCGCCGCTGGCGCGCCCCCGCGCCGACCGGCAGGGCACGGCCATCCTGATGATCTGCGGATCGACCTTCATCTTTGCCGCGCAGGACGGGGTGTCGCGCCATCTGGGCGCGGTCTACTCGCCGATCTTCATCGTCATGCTGCGCTATTGGTTCTTTGCGCTGTTCGTGATCCTGCTGTGCGCGCGCAGCCCGGGCGGGCTGTCCCGCGCGATCCATTCGCGCCGGCCGCTGGTGCAGATCGGGCGCGGCGTCCTGCTGGTGGTCGAGGTCGTGGTGGTGATCGAGGCCTTTGTGCGGCTGGGGCTGATCAACACCCATGCGATCTTTGCCTGCTATCCGCTGCTGATCTCGGCGCTGTCGGGGCCGATCCTGGGCGAAAAGGTCGGCTGGCGCCGCTGGGCCGCCGTCGCGGTGGGCTTTCTGGGCATCATGATCGTGCTGAACCCCGGCAGCGGCGCGCTGAGCCATGACGCGATCCTGCCCTTTGCCGGGGCGCTGATGTATGCGGTCTACGGCCTGCTGACCCGGCTGGTGGCGCGCGACGACAGCGCCATGGTCAGCTTTTTCTGGACCGGCATCGCCGGGGCATTCGCCAGCACGCTGGCGGGGGTCTGGTACTGGCAACCCATCGCCGGGCCGGACATCCCCTGGCTGCTGACGCTGTGCGTGACCAGCGTGATGGGGCATTTCCTGCTGATCAAGGCCTATGAACTGGCCGAGGCCTCGGCCTTGCAGCCGTTCTCCTATACCCAGCTCGTCTGGATCAGCATCTTCGGCGTGACCATCTTTGGCGAGACGCTGGCCCCGAACGTGGCCATCGGCGGCGGCATCGTGGTCTTTGCCGGCATGTTCACCTGGTGGCGTTCGCGCCAGCGCGAGCGGGCGGCGGCGGGGCGCTGACCGCCGCCTCGACCAGCGGGGGCTCGAGAGACGGCCCCAGCACCTCGGCCAGCACCCCGCCCGAGCCATAGGCCGCCAGCGTCCGCGCCGGCATCAAGGGCCGGGCCGAGCCCGCCAGCAGGATCGGTGGCACCTCGGGCGCCGGCAGCGCGCCGCCTCCGGTCAGATCCCATGTCGGCACCAGCGGAACGGCCGCGCCCTTGATGCGGGCGCGATAGATCGGCAGCGACTCGGCCACGCGCATGACATAGTTGCGGGTCTCGTCAAAGGGGATCATCTCGACCCAATCGACCGGATCGACCGCGCCGCGCAGATCGCCGAAATCCTTGAGCCAGCGCGCCGAACGCCCCGGCCCGGCATTGTAGCCCGCCGCCACCAGCGCCACCGAAGGCCCGAAGCGGTCGCGCAGCCCCGCCAGATAGGCCGCGCCCAGCCGGGCGTTATAGGCCGCGTCGCGGGTCAGCCGCGCCTGATCGAAGGGCTCGCCCAGCTTGCGCGCCATGGAGCGCGCGGTATCGGGCATGACCTGCATCAGCCCCAGGGCGCCCGCATGCGACGAAACCGTGTGGTTGAACTCGCTTTCGCGCCGGGCGATGGCCATGACCAGTTCCGGCGGCAGGCCCAGCGGCTTGCTTTCAAGCCCGGTCAGCGGGAAATAGGCGGCGGGATAGACCACCCCCTTGGCGGCGGCGGCCTTGGCCAGCCGCAGCGCGTGCCATGGCATGCCCATTTCCAGCATCATCCGGGCCATGCGGCCGATATCCTCGGGCGCGGCGGTTTCGGCCAGATGCAGGAAAAACCGCTGGCCCTGATCGGGCTGGCCGGCCACGACCAGCCAGACGCCGGCCTGCCAGACCGGATTGTCGCGCAGGGCAGAGCCGCGCCATTCCGGCAGGCTGGCCTCGGACCGGCCGGGGATCGCCAGCGCGGGCTGCATCGGCAGGCCCAGCTTTTCGGCGGCAAGCTGGCCATACCAGGCCGATTGCCAGCCGGCGGCGGCGGTATAGGCGGCCTCGGCCCCGGCGCGGTCGCCCTTGGCCTCCAGCGCGCGGCCCTGCCAGTAATGCGCCCGCGACAGCGAAATCGGGCTGGCGACGGCCTGTTCCAGCGCGTGGAAATGCGCATGCGCCCGGTCGAACGCCCCGGCCCGCAGCGCGGCATAGCCCGCCAGCCATTCGAGGTCGGAAAATTCGTCGCTGCCCGGCGGCATGAAATGCCCGCCCGCCAGCTTCTCGGCCAGTGCCCAGTCGCCGTGCCGCAGCGCCAGCCGCGCGTAATCGGCGCGCTTGCCGGCCCATGCGGCGGGGTCGCGCAGCGCCTCGGCGCTGGTCGAGCGTTCCAGCATCAGATCGCGCGCCAGATCGGGCATCTTGGCCCAGACCCGCCAGCGGAAGCGGTCCAGCGCCAGACCGGCATCGCCCCGCTGCGCCTCGGGCAGCGCCAGGATCAGCGCATCGACGCCCGCCTGCCCCGATTGCAGCGCCAGCCGCGCGCGGCCCAGGGCCTGCGCCGGGATCGAGGCCAGAGGCAGCGTCACCTGCGCCGCCTGCCATTCGCCCAGATCCAGCAGCCGCATCAGCCGCGCATCGTGCAGCGCGGCGACCTGCGTGCCATGCGCGGCCAGAAACACCTCGGTCTCGGGCTTGCTCAGCGCCTGCTCGGTCCAGAAGCGTTGCGCCTCGGCCGTTGCGGCGGCGGGGTCGGTGGCCTGCAAGGCGGCGATCAGCGCCATGGCGCCGGTCAGCGTGTCGGGCCGGCGCGCGCCGAACCAGCCGATAATCTCGGCCGGGGGCAGGTCGGCGCGCAGCAGCCCGTCGCCGCGCTTGTAGAACAGCGCCATGCCCGGCCAGTCGGCGTGGCGGGCGGCGAAATCGCGGTATTCCGGCCAGTTGCCCTGCCCGGCGCGCAGCCGCTGCCAATCGACCAGATCGCGGGCGATGGGGCCGGATTGCGCGGCCTCGCGCCCGGCAGCGGCCCAGTCGCGGGCGCCGGCGGCCGACAGCGCGCGCGCCAGATGGCCGGCATCCTCGGCCCCTGCGGGCAGGGCAAAGCCCAACCCCAGCGCCAGCAGCGGTCCCAGAATCCTGTCGCGGAAAGGATACATCATGGCCTCATTTCTGCGGGACGCGGGCGGGCGGCGCAACTCACATCCTTGGCAAGCCGCGCGTCGGGATGTAAGCCCCTTTGCATCACAAAGCTCAGGATACCCACATGTTCAAAGGCTCCATGCCCGCGCTGGTCACGCCCTTCACCCCCGACGGGGAGCTGGATCTCCCGGCGCTGGAGAAGCTGGTGGACTGGCATATCGCGCAAGGCACGCACGGTCTGGTGCCCGTCGGCACCACCGGCGAAAGCCCGACGCTGAGCCATGAGGAACACCGCAAGGTCATCGAGGAGGTCATCCGCATGGCCGCCGGCCGTCTGCCGGTGATCGCCGGCGCCGGCTCGAACTCGACCCGCGAAGGCATCGGGCTGGTGCAGCACGCGCAGGCCGCCGGCGCCGACGCCGCGCTGGTGGTGACGCCCTATTACAACAAGCCGACGCAGGCCGGGCTGATCGCGCATTATGCCGCGCTGCATGACGCCAGCGACCTGCCGATCATCATCTACAACATCCCCGGCCGCTCGGTCATCGACATGACGCCCGAAACCATGGGCGAGCTGGCGAAACTGCCGCGCATCATCGGCGTCAAGGACGCCACCGGCAAGCTGGAGCGCGTCTCGATGCAGCGCGCCACCTGCGGCGCCGATTTCGTGCAGCTGTCGGGCGAGGATGCGACCGCGCTTGGCTTCAACGCCCATGGCGGCGTGGGCTGCATCTCGGTCACCGCGAACGTCGCGCCGAAGCTCTGCGCCGAGTTCCAGGAGGCGACGCTGGCCGGCGACTACGCCAAGGCGCTGGAATACCAGGACAGGCTGATGCCGCTGCATGTGGCGATCTTCCTGGAACCGGGCGTCGCCGGGGCGAAATACGCCATGTCGCGGCTGGGGCTGTGCACCGACCGGGTGCGGCTGCCGCTGGTCGGGCTGAGCGATGCGACCAAGGCCCGGATCGACGAGGCCATGGCGCATGCCGGGCTGATCTGAACCGGCCTTCGCCAGGGGGCAAGGGGGCGGCTGCGGGCCGCCCTTTTTCATGCGCGGGGCTCGTCCTCTTCGGCATGGGTCGCCCAGACCTGGCCCGGCGCGGGCGGCGGCAGGTCCTCGGGGCGCCAGCCCAGATGCATGTTCGCCTTGGCGATCATGTAGCCGGTGATCGGCGCGGTCAGGAACAGGAACAGCGCGATCAGCAGCTCGTGCCAGGTGAACTGCCCGGTCCGCGCCGGAAACCAGACCATCGAGGCGATCAGCACCGCCCCCACGCCCAGCGTCGCCGATTTCGTCGGCGCATGCAGCCGCGTCATCGGGTCGGGCAGCCGCACCAGCCCCCAGGAGCCGACCAGCCCGAAGAAGCCGCCCACCACCAGCAGCACCGAAACGATGATCTCGGCCACCATGCCCACCCCTTCCTATTCGATGATGTCGCCGCGCAGGACAAATTTCGCATAGGCCACGGTCGAGATGAAGCCGACCATGGCGAAGAGCAGCGCCGCCTCGAAATAGATGCCGGTGCCGCGGTCGATGCCGAAGATCGCCAGAAGCGCGATCATGTTCAGCGCCATCGTGTCCAGCGCCAGCACCCGGTCGGCCGGCCCCGGCGCAAAGACCACACGGTAAAGGCAGCAGAGCAGCGCCAGCCCGAAGCAGCCATAGGCGAAGAGAAGCGCATAAAGGATCATTCGAAGATCTCCTTCAGCCGGGTCTCGTAGCGGGTCTTGATCTCATCCCGTACGGCATCGGGGTCGGGGGCATGCAGGCAATGCACCAGCAGCGCGCTCCCGTCCTGCGACAGGTCGCAGCTGACCGTGCCGGGGGTCAGGGTGATGGTGCCGGCCAGGGTGGCGATGGCCTCGGGGCGGTGCAGCGCCAGCGGCACGGCGATCCAGGCCGGACGCAGCGCGCGGCGCGGCTTGAACAGCACGATCAGCGCCACGGTGACATTGGCCTTGGCGATGTCCAGAAGCACCAGCGCCAGATAGGCCGGGATGCGCCAGGGCCGGCGAAAGCCCTGCGTGCCCGGCCAATAGGGCGCGGTCAGCAGCGGCACGGCGATGCCGACCAGCACGGCAAAGACCAGCGAGCCCCAGGCCCAGCGGTTGACCAGCCCCAGCCAGACCAGCGCCAGCACCAAGGACAGCACGGGATGCGGGAACAGCCGGCGCATCATTTCGTGCCCTCCTGCCCCGAAAGCACGGCCTCGAGATAGGCCGACTGGTCGTGCAGCTGCAGCGCCGTGTCATGGGCCAGGCGCATGGCCGGGCCGGCAAAGACGGTCAGCGCGACAATGCCCGCCAGCAGCGCGGCGATGGCGGCAAGCGACAGCCCCTGCCCGGCCGGGGCGCGGGGCGCGGCGGTGCCGGCCTCACAGCCCTTCCAGAACAGCAGCGAGCCGGCGCAGGTCATGCCATAGATCGCGACGAGCGAGCCGAGCAGGATCACCGCCCAGACCCAGATGACCGCCGGCGTCTCGGCCGTGGCCTGCATCACCAGCAGCTTGCCAATGAAGCCGGACAGCGGCGGCATGCCGGTGACCGCGATGGCGGTGGCGAAGAACAGCACCGCGACCAGCCCGTTGCCGGGCATCGCCGGGCGCGGGCGCAGCCACAGGTCGCCCCGGCGCGCGCCGATCAGGTCCACGACCAGGAACAGCGCGCCCGCCGCCAGCGTCGAATGCACCAGGTAATAGACCGCCGCCGCCGTGGACTGCGGGTTCTGCTGCGCCACCGCGATCATCAGCGTCCCGACCGAGCCGATGGCCGCGAAGGCCGCCAGCCGCCCCAGGTGCCGGCTGCCCAGCACGCCGATCTGCCCCAGCGCCAGGGTGAACAGCGCGGCGGGCAAGAGCAGGTCCATGACCACGCTCTCGACCACCGTGTCCTGCGGAAAGACCAGCGTCATGAAGCGCATGATGCCATAGGCGCCGACCTTGGTCATCACGGCGAACAGCGCCGCCACCGGCCCGGGCGCATTGGCATAGGTCGCGGGCAGCCAGAAATGCAGCGGCACCAGCGCGGCCTTGATGGCAAAGACCAGCACCAAGAGCACGGCGCCGGTGCGCAGCAGCGCGGAATCGCCCGGCGGGATCGCCGCCACCCGCGCCGCCATATCGGCCATGTTCAGCGTGCCGGTCACCGCGTAAAGCACCCCCAGCGCCGCCAGGAACAGCACCGAGCCCGCCAGGTTATAGGCGATATACTGCACGCCCGCGCGCAGCCGCATCTCGCCCCCGCCATGGACCATCAGCCCGTAGCTGGCGATCAGCAGCACCTCGAAGAAGACGAACAGGTTGAAGGCGTCCCCGGTCAGGAAGGCGCCGCAGATCCCCATCAGCTGGAACTGCCACAGCGCATGGAAATGCCAGCCGCGCCGGTCCCAGCCCGAGCCCACGGCGTAAAGCTGCACCGCCAGCGCCAGCACCGCGGTCAGCAGCAGAAGCAGCGCCGCCAGCCGGTCCAGCACCAGCACGATGCCGAAGGGCGCGGCCCAGTTGCCCAGGCGATAGACCCGGATCGTATCGTCCGCGGCCAGCAGGTTCAGCCACAGCGCCAGCCCGACCAGCGCCGCCGTGCCCAGCAGCGACAGGCCGCGCTGCCAGCGCAGGTTGCCGCGCAGGCCCAGGATGATGACGGCGCCCAGCACGGCGGGCAGCAGCACGGGGGCGATTAGCAGGTGGCTCATGCGTCGCCCCTCTCGTCGCTCTCGGGCGGGCGGCGGTCGGCGCGGGGCATGTCAACGCGGTCGTCGCCTCCGGCCAGATAGGCGCCCAGCGCCATCATCACCGTGACCGCGGTCATCCCGAACGAGATCACGATGGCGGTCAGCACCAGCGCCTGCGGCAGCGGGTCGGTATAGGTGCCCGCGCCCTCGCGCAGCACCGGCGGGGCGTCGACCACCAGCCGGCCGGTCGAGAACAGGAACAGGTTGATCGCATAGCTCAGCATGGTCGTGCCCAGCACCACGGCAAAGCTGCGCTTGCGCAGGATCAGATAGATCCCGGCGGCGGTCATGACGCCGATGGCGCTGGCAAGCAGGAATTCCATCAGCGCCCCCTGGTTCCGGCGGCCCGCGCCACGCGCGACAGCGCCTCGAGCGCCAGCATCACCGCGCCCAGCACGCACAGGAACACGCCCAGGTCGAAGCCCATGGCCGAGGCCAGCTCGAACGGCTCCAGCCCCGGCAGCGTGACATAGCCATAGGTCGAGGTCAGGAAGGGCAGCCCCCAGGCCCAGGCGCCGATGCCGGTCAGCCCGGCCGCGATCACGCCGGCGCCGATCAGCGCGTGATAGGGGATGCGCTGGCGATGCTGCGCCCAGGCCAGGCCCGAGGCCATGTATTGCGCGACCAGCGCGATGGCGACCACCAGCCCGGCGATGAAGCCGCCGCCCGGCGCATTGTGGCCGCGCAGGAAGATATAAAGCCCCGCGACTAGCAGCAGCGGCAGCACCAGCCGCGTCGCCACCACCATCAGCAGCGGATGCGGATCACCGGCGCGGCGCGCGGCCCGCCAGCCGTCCAGATGCCAGCCGCCGGCGCCCTTCAGCAGGCTTTCGGTCAGCGCGAAGATGGTCAGCGCGGCGATGCCCAGCACGGTGATCTCGCCAAAGGTGTCATAGCCGCGGAAATCCACCAGGATCACGTTCACCACATTGTCGCCGCCGCCCAGCTTGTGGCTGTTCTCGATCATGTAGCCCGAGATCGGCGGCAGCGCGAAATCGCTGCGCATCATGGCATAGGCCAGCCCGCCGAAGCCCAGGCCGCCCAGCGTGGCGATGAAGGCGTCGATGCCGCGCTTGCGGTCGCGGCTGTCGATGGGCGTGCGCTTGGGCAGGAAGTTCAGCGCCAGCAGCAGCAGGATCACCGTGACCACCTCGACCGAGATCTGGGTCAGCGCCAGGTCCGGGGCCGAAAGATAGACGAAGCTGGCCGAGACCATCAGCCCGACGATGCCCACCAGCACCAGCGCCAGCAACCTCTGGCGGTGAAAGGCCACCATGCAGCCGGTCGCGACCAGCAGCGCCAGCCAGCCGATCAGCGGCATCGCCTGCACCTGAAGCATGGGCCGGGTGGCGCCGCGCCAGTTTCCGGTCGAAAACGCCCAGAGCCCGCAGGCCAGCACCGTCAGGGTCAGCGCGGCAAAGGCGCGCGACATCGAGCCATTGGTCAGCCGGTCGGTGACGAAGCCCGATGCCGTCGCCGCCGCCCGCGTCACCGCGTTGAAACCGGCCTTGCCGTCCGGCCGCGCCATGCCGTCGCGCACGCCGATCAGGCGCCGGTTCAGCGCCAGCAGCAGGACGCCCGCCGCCACCGCCGTGCAGGACATCAGCAGCGCCGGGGTGACGCCGTGCCACAGCGCGAAATGCGGATGCGCCTCGGCCCCGGTTGTCGCCTGGGTCGAGGCCTCGACCAGCCAGCCCGCCACCAGGTTGGGCATCAGCCCGATCAGCACCACCAGCAGCGCGAGCAGCGCCGGCGGCAGCCACAGCCCCGGCCCCGGATCATGCGGGTGATGCGGGTAATCCTGCCGCTGAGGCCCCAGGAACACCTGCCAGACCAGCCGCAGCGAATAGCAGACCGACAGCGCCGCCCCCAGCGTCGCCAAGGCTCCGATCAGCCAGGGATTGCCCTGCCAGGCGGCATGGCCGGCGTTTTCCAGCATAAGTTCCTTGGACAGGAAGCCGTTCAGCGGCGGGATGCCGGCCATGGACAGCGCCGCGACGGTGGTGATGGCGAAGGTCAGCGGCATCAGCCGCCGCAAGCCGCCCAGCCGGGCGATCGAGCGGGTGCCGGCCTCGTGATCGACGATGCCGGCGGCCATGAACAGCGCCGCCTTGAACGTGGCGTGGTTCACGATATGGAACATCGCCGCCAGCGCCGCGGCCTTGGTGCCGAAGCCCAGCAGCATGGTGATCAGCCCCAGGTGCGACACGGTGGAATAGGCCAAGAGCGACTTCAGGTCGTCGCGGAACATGGCGATCCAGGCGCCCAGCACCATGGTGACAAGGCCGGTGCCGGCGACCAGGTGGAACCACTCGGGCGTCCCCGAGAGCACCGGCCAGAGCCGCGCCAGCAGGAAGATCCCGGCCTTCACCATGGTTGCCGAATGCAGATAGGCCGAGACCGGCGTCGGCGCCGCCATGGCATGCGGCAGCCAGAACTGGAACGGGAACTGCGCCGATTTGGTAAAGGCGCCGAGCAGGATCAGCAGCAGCGCCGGCAGATACAGCGGGCTTGCCTGGATCGCCTCGCGCGCCAGCAGGATCTGCGAGATGTCGTAGCTGCCGGCGATCCGGCCCAGGATCAGCATGCCGGCGATCATCGCCAGCCCGCCCATGCCGGTCACGTTCAGCGCCATGCGCGCGCCCTGCCGGCCCTCGGGCAGGTGCTTCCAATAGCCGATCAGCAGGAACGAGGACAGCGAGGTCAGCTCCCAGAACACCAGCAGCAGCAGGATGTTGTCCGACAGCACGATCCCCGTCATCGCGCCCTGGAACAGCATCAGGCAGCTGTAGAACACCGGCGCCGAATCGCGCGCCGCAAGGTAGAAGCGGGCATAGGCGATGATGAGCAGCCCGATGCCCAGGATCAGGATGCCGAACAGCAGCCCCAGCCCGTCCAGCCGGAAATTCGCATCAAGCCCCAGGCCGGGAAGCCAGGCGATGCGCGTTGCCACAGCCTCGCCGGCCAGGATGGCGGGGATGTGCAGGCACAACCCGATCAGCGCCGCCAGCGTGACCGCGCCGCAGGCCAGCGCGATGATCCCGCGCCCCTGGCGCGCAAGCAGCCCCGGCAGCAGGGCGCCCAGAAAGGGCAGGACGGCGATCAGTGCTGGCGACATGGTCCCTCGTTCCGGTTCCCGTCTATCTCTGGACCGGGGGACGGATTGTCAACCGAATGACAAAGCCGCTAGGCGATGTTCGCCTTTCGTGCTAGCCATGGCGAAAAAGGGAATGAGGCATGAAGATCATCGGCATAGACCCGGGCCTGCGCAACATGGGCTGGGGCGTGATCGCGGTGGACGGCCCGCGCCTGCGCCATCTGGGCAATGGCATCGTGCGTTCCGAGGCGGGCGAGCTGGGGCCGCGGCTGGCGACGCTCTATCGCGGGCTCTGCGCGGTGATCGCCGAATTCCGCCCCGATGCGGCGGCGGTCGAGCAGACCTTCGTCAACAAGGACGCCACCGGCACGCTGAAGCTGGGCCAGGCGCGCGGCATCGCCCTGCTGGCCCCGGCCGAAGCCGGGCTGGAGATCGGCGAATATGCCCCGAACGCGGTGAAAAAGACCGTGGTCGGCGTCGGCCATGCCGCCAAGGAGCAGATCCAGCACATGGTCCGCTTCATGCTGCCCGGCGTCGAATTCGCCGGCCCCGACGCGGCCGACGCGCTGGCCGTCGCCATCTGCCATGCCCACCACAGCCAGGGCCGGGCGCTGCGCATCAAGGTGCCCGCATGAGGAGGTTCGCATGATCGGGCGCATCGCCGGCATCATCCTGCACCGGGCCCAGGATCACGTACTGATCGACGTGCGCGGCGTGGGCTATATCGTCCATGTCAGCGAACGCACCGCCGCCGCGCTGCCCCCGGCCGGGCAGGCGACCGCACTTTATACCGAGCTGCTGGTGCGCGAGGATCTGCTGCAGCTCTTCGGCTTTCCGACGCTCTTGGAAAAGGAATGGCACCGGCTGCTGACCTCGGTCCAGGGCGTGGGCGCCAAGGTCGGCCTCGCGATCCTCGGCACGCTCGGCCCCGAGGGGCTGGCCCGCGCCCTGGCGCTTGGCGACTGGTCGGCGCTGCGCAAGGCGCCGGGCGTCGGGCCGAAGCTGGCGCAGCGCGTGACCATGGAGCTGAAGGACAAGGCCCCCGCCGTCATGGCCATGGGCGGCAACCTGACCGTCGATCCCGGCCCCCTGCCCGAGCCCTCGGCCGAGGTGATCGAGACGCCCGCCGCCCGGACCGCCCCGGCAGCGCCGTCCTCGGCCCAGGCGACGTCGGATGCGCTCTCGGCCCTGGGCAATCTGGGCTATGCTCCGTCCGAGGCCGCCTCGGCGGTGGCCGAGGCCGCGGCGCGGGAACCGCAGGCGGCCACGGCGGCTTTGATCCGCGCGGCCCTGCGGCTGCTGGCCCCCAAGGAGTGACGACCATGACCGGAAACCTGCGCACCTTCGTCCTGATGGCCGCCCTGACCGCGCTGGTCATGGGCATGGGCTATCTACTGGGCGGCCAGGGCGGCGCGGTGATCGCGCTGGTGCTGGCCGGCGCCGGCAACCTGTTCGCCTGGTGGAACAGCGACAAGATGGTGCTGCGCCAGCAGGGCGCGCATCCGGTCACCCGCCAGCAGGCCCCGGAACTGGTCGACATGGTCGCGGAACTGGCGCAGCGCGCCGGCCTGCCGATGCCGGCGGTCTATGTGCTGGAGACCGAACAGCCCAATGCCTTCGCCACCGGCCGCAACCCGCAGAATGCCGCCGTGGCGGTGACGCAGGGCATCATGCGGGTGCTGAGCCGCGACGAGCTGGCCGGCGTGATCGCGCATGAACTGGCCCATATCAAGCATCGCGACACGCTGACCATGACCGTCACCGCGACCATGGCCGGCGCCATCGCCATGCTGGGCAACATGCTGATGTTTTCCAGCCTGTTTGGCGGACGCGACAACCGCGGCGGCGGGCTCGCCGGCATCCTGGCGATGATCTTTGCCCCGATGGCGGCGGGGCTGGTGCAGATGGCGATCTCGCGCACCCGGGAATACGAGGCCGACCGCATGGGCGCCCAGATCTGCGGCCAGCCGATGGCGCTGGCGGGCGCACTGGCCAAGATCTCGCGCGCGGCCGGGCAGGTGGTGAACGTCCCGGCCGAGCGGAACCCGGCCTCGGCGGCGCTGTTCATCGTCAACCCGCTGCACGCGCTGCGCATGGACAGGCTGTTCGCCACCCACCCGCCGGTCGAGGAGCGCATCGCCCGGCTGCAGGCCATGGCCGGCGGCTTTGCCGCCTCGCGCGTGCCGGGCGTCTCGGGCGGCGCCGGTCCCTGGGGCGACCGATGAGCCAGCCGGACCCGATGCTGCGCCCCGACCCGATCGAGGGCGAGACCGAGGACCGCGCGCTGCGCCCGCAGATGCTGGCGGATTTCGTCGGCCAGGCCGAGGCCCGCGCCAACCTGCGCGTCTTCATCGAAAGCGCCCGCATGCGCGGCAAGGCGATGGACCACACGCTGTTCCACGGCCCGCCGGGTCTGGGCAAGACCACGCTGGCGCAGATCATGGCGCGCGAGCTGGGGGTGAATTTCAAGATGACCTCGGGCCCGGTGCTGGCGCGGGCGGGCGATCTCGCCGCGATCCTGACCAACCTGGAAGCGCGCGACGTGCTCTTCATCGACGAGATCCACCGCATGAACCCGGCGGTCGAGGAGATCCTCTATCCGGCGATGGAGGATTTCGAACTGGACCTGGTGATCGGCGAAGGCCCGGCGGCGCGCACGGTGCGCATCGAGCTGCAGCCCTTTACCCTGGTCGGCGCCACCACGCGGCTGGGCCTCTTGACCACGCCGCTGCGCGACCGTTTCGGCATCCCGACCCGGTTGCAATTCTATACCATCGACGAGCTTGACCATATCGTGACCCGGGGTGCGCGGCTGCTGGACATCCCCTCCGAGCCCGCCGGCACGCGCGAGATCGCGCGGCGCGCCCGGGGCACGCCGCGCATCGCCGGGCGCCTGCTGCGCCGGGTGATCGACTTTGCCCTGGTCGAGGGCGACGGCAGGCTGACGCGCGAGATCGCCGACAGCGCGCTGACCCGGCTGGGCGTGGACCATATCGGCCTCGACGCCGCCGACCGGCGCTATCTGACGCTGATGGCCGAGCATTACGGCGGCGGGCCGGTCGGGGTCGAGACCCTCTCGGCCGCGCTGTCGGAAAGCCGCGACGCCATCGAGGAGGTGATCGAGCCCTATCTGATGCAGCAGGGCCTGGTCGCCCGCACGCCGCGCGGCCGGATGCTGGCGCGGCTGGGCTGGCGCCACCTCGGCCTCGACGCGCCGCGCACGCAGGAAAGCCTGTTCGATGACTGACCCGACCGACCGCATCCGCGACAGTTTCGACCGCCAGACCATGATGCAGACGCTGGGCGCCACCTTGCTGAGCGTCGAACCCGGCAAGGTCAGCATCGCCGCGCCGATCCTGCCGACGGCGCTGCAGCAGCACGGCGCCGGCCACGCCGGGCTGGCCTTCAGCATCGGCGATTCGGCCGCGGGCTATGCGGCGCTGTCGCTAATGCCCGAGGGCTCCGAGGTGATGACGGTCGAGATGAAGATCAACCTGATGTCGCCGGCGCTCGGCGACCGGCTGCTGGCCGAGGGCCGGGTCATCCGCCCCGGCCGCCGCATCATGGTGGTCGCCGCCGATGTCTGGGCCGAAACCGCCGGGGGGCGCAAGCATGTCGCCATGCTGCAAGGCACCATGATCCCGGTCTAGGTCGCAGATCCGGTGCCGCTGCCGCCGGGGGCTTTGCGCCCCCGGACCCCCGCAGGATATTTTCGCAAGAAAGAATGATCCGCCCACAAGACGGTTGGTTTCTTTCTTGCATGAATATCCTGGGGGAGCGCGGCACGCGCGGGGGCAAAGCCCCCATGGCGATCAGTCGTGCGGGCCGTCCGAGAGCACCCGATCCTCTTGCGCGATGAAATGCTCCATCATCAGCCGCCACAGGGCTTCGGCAAGGTCGGGGTCCAGACCCGCAGGGCCGGCAAGGCGGCGGGCATTGGCGGCGACTTCCTCGACGCGGCTGTCGATGCGGGCCGGCAGCCCTTCGCGGGCCTTGATCCGCGCCGCCTCGTCGATCAGCGCCGAACGCTCGGCCAGCATCGCGATCAGCCGGGCGTCCAGCGCGTCGATGCGGGCGCGCAGATCATGCATCGCGGAGTCGGGCGCCAGGTGCGGGTCGGAGGTGCTCATCCCTTCCCATGCCCCGATGCGCGCGCCGTGACAAGCCGGGGTATCGGCGGAATGTGGCGCAGATGTCGCACATCATGGGCGAAATTTCGCCTATGACGGAACATTCTGGCGTGAATGCGCATTTCGCTCTTAGCTGGGAGCGAGGTCATGCTCTCCGCATTACAGGGAAAGGATCTGAGGAATGACGGCCGCCAGTTTCGTGATCAATATCGGTTTCGGCCTGGGTCTGGCGCTTGGCGCGGTGGCGCTGCTGCTGCTCTAGCCCTCTCCTGACCGATCCCGCGGCAAGAAAGAACCCCCGGATCATCGATCCGGGGGTTTTCCTGTTCAGCCCTGCGGTTGCGGCGCGACCTCCGGTGCCGGTCCGGCGCTGCCGGCGCGCGGGATCGAACTGACCGAGGGGATCGAGGAGCTGGGCGTGTTGTCGTCGCCGCCCAAGGCCTCGCCGCGGATGACGCGGCCGATATCCTCGCCGGTCAGGGTCTCGTATTCCAGGAGCCCCTTGGCGAGGCGCTCGAATTCCTCCTGCTTCTCGTTCAGGATGCGCCAGGCCTCGCGATAGCCTTCCTCGATCAGACCGTGCACCTCCTGCTCGATCAGCTCCTTGGTCGCGGCCGAGACGGAGAAGCCGCCGGTATTGCCCTGGTAGCCCTCATGCGCCTCGGCATAGTCGATGTTGCCGACCTTGTCGGACATGCCCCAGCGCATCACCATGGCGCGCGCCAAGGCCGAGGCCTGCTGGATGTCGCCCGCCGGGCCGTTTGAGACGCCTTCCTCGCCGTATTTCAGGATTTCGGCGGCCTTGCCGGCCATGGTCATGGCGAGCTTCTGCTTGGCCTCGTCCTTGTGATAGTTCAGCCGGTCCATCTCGGGCAGCGACACCACCATGCCCAAGGCGCCGCCGCGCGGAATGATCGTCGCCTTGTAGACCGGGTCGCATTTCGGCAGCGACAGGCCGACGATGGCATGGCCGGCCTCGTGATAGGCGGTCTTTTCCTTCTGCTCGGGGGTCAGGACCATGCTGCGGCGCTCGACGCCCAGCATGACCTTGTCCTTGGCATTCTCGAAATCCTCCATAGCGACGAAGCGGCGGCCGATGCGGGCGGCGGTCAACGCGGCCTCGTTCACCAGGTTCATCAGGTCGGCGCCCGAAAAGCCGGGCGTGCCGCGGGCGATGATGCGCAGGTCGACGTCGGGGCCGACCGGCACCTTGCGGGCATGCACCGAGAGGATCTTTTCCCGGCCCTTGATGTCCGGGTTCGGGACATAGATCTGGCGGTCGAAGCGGCCGGGGCGCAGCAGCGCGGGGTCGAGCACATCCTTGCGGTTGGTGGCGGCGATGATGATGACGCCCTCGTTGGCGTCGAAGCCGTCCATCTCGACCAGAAGCTGGTTCAGGGTCTGCTCGCGCTCGTCATTGCCGCCGCCGATGCCGACGCCGCGGGCGCGGCCGACCGCGTCGATCTCATCGATGAAGACGATACAGGGGGCGGATTTCTTGGCCTGCTCGAACATGTCGCGCACGCGGCTGGCGCCGACGCCGACGAACATTTCCACGAAGTCGGAACCGGAGATGGTGAAGAAGGGCACGCCCGCCTCGCCCGCGATGGCGCGGGCCAGCAGGGTTTTACCCGTGCCGGGCGGGCCGACCAGCAGCGCGCCTTTCGGGATCTTGCCGCCGAGGCGGCTGAATTTCTGCGGGTTGCGCAGGAATTCGACGATCTCTTCCAGTTCTTCCTTGGCCTCGTCGATGCCGGCGACATCGTCGAAGGTCACCCGGCCGTGCTTTTCGGTCAGCAGCTTGGCGCGCGACTTGCCGAAGCCCATGGCCCCGCCTTTGCCGCCGCCCTGCATGCGGTTCATGAAGAAGATCCACACGCCGATCAGCAGGATGAACGGCAGCCAGACGCCCAAGAGCGACATGAAGCCCGACTGCTGCTGGCGCTCGACCTTGACCTCGACACCCTTGTCGATCAGCCGGTCGGCGATTTCCTCGCCCTGCGGCCGGACGGTGGCATATTGCTTGCCGTCCTTGCCGAGAATGCCGATCGTCTCGCCGTCGATGGTGACGGAGGAAACCTCGTCCTTGTCCACCCGCTCGATGAACTCGGAATAGCTGATCTGGCGGCTGTTCATCTGGGAAGATCCGTCGCTGAACAGGTTGAACAGCGCCAGGATCATCAGAAACAGCACGACCCAGAAGGCGATATTGCGCGCGTTGCCCAAAGGCAGGTCCTCCGCGGGTAAACAGGCTTTCGAGTGAAAATAGGGATTCCCGCGTCAGGTTCAATGCACATAGAGCATGGCGCGGAATTCCGGCAGGCCGCGCAGCGGTGTCGCGGCGATGCCGGGGGCGGGTTGCAGCAGCGGCGCGGCCAGCAGGGCCTGATCCTGCCAGATGCCGGGGGTCGCGGCAGCCTCGTCGCGCGTCAGGCCCGAATCGCGCCAGCCGAGGCCGGAGAGCGGCGCGTGGCCCAGCGCGCGGACCTGCTGGCCCGGTTGCAAGCCGGTGACGCGCCAGCGGCCGTCCCAAAGCGCCGGATCGCCGGCGACGGGGGCGGCGCGCAGGCTGGCGGCGGGTTCGCGGATCAGGTGCAGCCAGCCGGCGCGGGTGCGGGCGATGACGCCCTCCAGCGTGACCTGCCGGCCCTGCGCCAGTTCCGCCAGCGCGCGCTGCACCGGCGCGCGGCGCGGCGGATAGCCGGCGCCGGTGACAAAGCGCAACCCTGCGACAAGAAGTCGCCGGCGGATCTCGGCCGGGGCGGCCAGGAAGGCGGGCAGCGGCAGGTCCAGCCCGCCGGCGCGGGACTGCGCGCCCTGCGCCGCCTCGGCCGCGTAATGCGCCAGCGCATCGCGGGCCATGCCGAGATTATCCAGCGATTGCGCCAGTTGCGGCAGCGGCAGGTCCAGCCCCGCCATGGCCTTACGCAGGCGAATGCGGTGGAAATCGTCGCGCTCGTTCGAAGGGTCGTCGATCCAGCCGATGCCGCGCGCCGACAGCCAGTCGCGCAGTTCCGCGCGCGAGATCGCCAGCAGCGGCCGCAGCCAGAGCGCGCCTTCGGCCTCGCGCCGGTCGGCCATGCCGCAAAGCCCGTCCAGCCCGGCGCCGCGCGCCAGCCGCATCAGCAGCGTCTCGGCCTGGTCGTCCAGCGTATGGCCCAGAAGCACGGCGGAAAGCCCGTGCCGCCGCGCCCAATCGGCCAGCAGACGCAGCCGGGCGTCGCGCGCGGCGCCCATCAGGTTGCCGCCGCCCTCGCGGTGCCACGGCAGGATCTCATGCGGGATGCCAAGGCTGGCCGCGGCCTGACCGGCGCGGCGCGCCTCATCGGCGGAACCGGGGCGCAGGCCGTGGTCGACCGTCGCCGCCATCAGCCGCGCCCGGCCCCAGCCCTGCGCCAGATGCATCAGCGCGGTGGAATCGCCGCCGCCCGACAGGGCGATGCCCAAGGTTGGCAGGGCGCCGGCCAGCCGGTCCAGCGCGGCATGGGCGCGGTGCTCGACCGTGCCCGGCTCAGCCGCCATCCGCCAGGTCCGCGGCCGCCTCGGGGTCCATGCCCTCGACCGCCTCGTCGGCGGCGCCCTCGATCAGCGCCTCGCAACCGGATTCGGCCATGCGCTTCTCGGCCTCGGCCGCTTGCGGCGCCGAGGGGAAGCGGCTGGTGATTTCCTGAAGATAATAGCAGCCCTCGGCCGGCCCGCCCTCGGCGGACATGGCCCGCGACAGGCCCAGCAGCGCATCCGGCGCCTGCGGCCCATCCGGGTTGGCGGCAAAGCTTTCCAGCCAGGCGATGCCGGCGCCGTCCAGGTCGCCGGCGGAATCCAGCGCCGCCCCGCGCAAGAACAGCGCCTCGGCGGTCAGCGGACCGCCGGCATGGGTCTTGGCGACGGCCGCGAAGAGGTCCGCAGCACGGCGAAAGTCACCTTGACCGAGCACCTCCCGGGCCCGGTCGAAATCGGCCTTTTCCGCCGCGGTGGCGGCCCCGGCCGAGGGGGTCCTGGCGGGCGCGAGCGCCCCCTGCTGGTCCGAGGACGGCAGCGGCGACGATCCGCCCTGCTCGCCCAGCGTCGGCGTGGTCAGGCTGCCCAGGTCGCAGCCCTCTTCCATCTCGCACAGGCGGAACTCGATGTCGCCGATGCGGGTGGTGCCGTCCCGGACCACGCGGTCGATGCGGTTCTGCAACTGCTCGGTCTGGCCGGTCAGCTGCGCCAGCCGCGCCTCCATCGCGTTCATGCGGTCGATGGCGCTGTCGCCGCCCGCCGCGGCAAAGCCGGCCTGGCCCGAGGCGACGAGCTGGCCGCGCAGGTCCTGCAGATCGGCCGAAAGCTGGTTCAGCTCGGCCCGGATGTCGGCCAGGGTCTGCGCGTCCTGCGCCGCCACCGGCAGCGCCGCCAGCGCGAAGCCGGCCGCAAGAAGCAAGCGGCGCATCACATGCCCACCCCGGGGCTGACCACCGTCACGGCGCGACGGTTCTTGGTGAAGCAGTCCTCGGTCGAGCAGATCGCCAGCGGCCGTTCCTTGCCATAGCTGACGGTGCGGATACGGCCGGGCTGCACGCCTTGCGAGATCAGGTATTCCTGCACCGAATTCGCCCGCCGTGCGCCCAGCGCGAGGTTGTATTCGCGGGTGCCCTGTTCGTCGGCATGGCCCTCGATCAGGGCCGAGAAGCCGGCGTTCTGGTTCAGCCAGCCGGCCTGGTTGGCCAGCGTGGTGCGGGCCTCGGGCGTCAGCGTCGACTGGTCCAGCGGGAACAGCACCGTGTCGCCCGCCGTCGCCTTGAAATGCTCGGCCGTGCCGGGCAGCGCCGAGGCGCCGACCCCGCCCGGGCCGCCGGCCCCGGCATAGGGGTCCTGCACCTGCATGTCCTGCGCCGGCCGGGCACAGGCCGCCAGCGCGAGAACGGCACCGATTGCGGCAATCTTGAGGAAAGTTTTCATGATCCTGTCCATCTTACGCGCTTAGGGCAGCAGCGGACCCCAATCGGGGTCCGATGCCGCGCCACTGATCTCGACCGGGCGCATGTTGCGCCCGGTGATGTCCACCGAATGCAGCCGGGGCTGGCCATTGCCGCCCGGCGTCACGCGGGTGAACATCACCACGCGGCCATTGGGGGCCCAAGTCGGGCCCTCGTCAAGGAACGATTCTGTCAGCATTTTCTCTTCCGAGCCATCGGTGCGCATGACGCCGATGTGGAACTTGCCGCCGACCTGCCGGGTAAAGGCGATCATGTCGCCGCGCGGCGACCAGACCGGCGTGCCATAGCGGCCGTCGCCGAAGCTGATCCGCTTCGGCTCGCCGCCGTTCGCGCCCATGACGTAAAGCTGCGGCGTGCCCGAGCGGTCGCTTTCGAAGACGATCTGCTTGCCGTCCGGGCTGTAGCTGGGCGAGGTCTCGATCGAGGGCGCGTTGGTCAGCGCCCGCTGCGCGCCCGAGGCCGCGTCCATCTGGTAGATGTCGGTATTGCCGCCCTGCTCCAGCGAATAGACGATCCAGCGCCCGTCGGGCGAGAAGCGGGGCGAGAAGCTCATCGAGCCGTTGCCGCCGGCGGAAAGCTGGCGCGCGCCGAGGCTGTTCACGTCCATCAGCATCGCCTGCGGGAAGCCGGTGGCATAGCTGGTGTAAAGCAGCCGCGAGCCGTCGGGCGAGAAGCGCGGCTTCAGCACCAGCGCGGAATCGTCGGTCAGCCATTTCACGTTGGCGCCGTCGTAATCCATGATGCCGATGCGCTTCCTGCGGGCGTCCTTGGGCCCGCTTTCCTGCACGAAGGCGACGCGGCTGTCGAAATAGGGCCCCTCGCCGGTCAGGCGGGAATAGACCTGGTCTGCGGCCTTGTGCGCCGCGCGGCGCCAGTTGCCGGTCGCGGCGTCGAACTGCATGCCGTCGCCCAGCGGCTGGCCGGCGAAGACGTCGAACAGGCGAAACTTGACGATGACCTTGCCGCCCTCGACCCGGACGGCGCCGGTGATCAGGGCCTGGGCATTGATCGCCTTCCAGTCCTCATAGCTGACCGGCGCGTCGAAGCTTTCGGGCCGCGCGATATGGGCCGAGGCCGGGATCTCGCGGAAAAGGCCGGTGCCGGTCAGGTCGGCGGCGATCAGCTTTTGCACCTGGCCCAGGTATTCGCCGGCGCCGCCCTCGTCGTGGAAGGCCGCGATGGCGAAGGGCATCGGCTCGATCACCCCGTCGGTGATCTCGATCCGCAGCGGGCCGTCCTGCGCCAGGACCGGCGCGGCAAGCCCAAGGCCGGCAAGGGCCATGACGGAAGTCAGAAGAAATTGTCGCAACATGAATCGCCCTCGTAAGGTCTTGGTTGCAGGATAGAGTGTCGCGGGCGGGGATACCATGTCACTTGACCCGCGCCCCGCCGCTGGCGTTGAAGTCGATGATGACATCCTTCCAGCGGTTGTATTTTTCCGGCGGCAGCTTGTAGCCGCCCTTCTCGCACATCAGGATCGCCCGGCGCGCGGCCTCATAGGCCTGTTTCGCCGCCGCGTCCGAGCCGCCGTCATGGCCGATCATCCGCAGCGAGCCCTTCTCGACCGTGCCGTCCGGCGCCATCGCGAATTGCACCGAAACCGTGGTCCGGCTGGCCTCGGTCGAAAGCGAGCCGCGGTTCCAGCATTGCTCGACCGCGACGCGGAAGCCGTCCTTCTCGCCCTGGCTCAGCGGCGGGCCGCTGGCGGCGGCGCCACCGCCGCCCGAACCGGCCGAGCCTTCGTCCTTCTTCTGCGCTTCGGCCAGGGCCTTCTTGGCGGCCTCGGCGGCCTTGCGCTCGGCCTCGGCCTTTTCCTTGGCCTTGGCCTCGGCGGCGGCTTCGGCGGCAGCCTTCCTAGCCGCGGCGGCTTTCTCGGCGGCGGCCTTTTCCTCGGCCTCCTTCCTGGCCTTGGCCTCGGCGGCCTTCTTCTCGGCGGCGGCTTTCTCGGCCTTCTCGGCAGCCTCCTGCTCGGCGGCCTTTTCGGCGGCGGCGCGGCGGGCGGCTTCGGCCTTGCGTTCTGCGGCCTTGCGTTCTGCGGCCTTCTGCTCGGCGGCCTTTTCGGCAGCGGCGACCTTCTGCTCGGCGGCTTCTGCCTCGGCCTTCGCCTCGGCCTCGCGGCGGGCGCGTTCCTTGGCCTGGCTGGCCTTGCGGGCGGCATCGGCTTCGGCCTCGCGCGCCTCGGCTTCGCGGCGCTCATCCCTGGCGCGTTCCTCGGCGGCACGGCGGGCGGCGTCCTGCTGCGCCCTCTTGGCGGCGGCCTGTTCGGCGGCGGCTTCCGCGGCCTCGCGGGCCAGCACCGCCTCGCGCTGGCGCGCGGCCTCGGCGCTGGCGCGGCGGGCCTGCACGGCCTCGGCCAAGCCCTCGGGACGACCGCGCGGGCGCGACGATTCCACCGGCGCCTGGGCCGAGCGCTGCGGGATCGGCGCCGGCGATTGCGCGGGATTGCGCACCGGATCGGGGCGGTCGGCGGGCTGCGGCAAGGCAGCCAGCTCGACGGCATTGTCGGGCTGGGCCGGCTGCGGCGCGTCGGTCGCGGCGGCGACCGGCCGGGCGGCAGCCTGGAAATCCGACAGGTCCGGCCGCGCCTCGGGCCGTTCCGCGGGCGTGGCCAGGTCGGCCGCCTGCCCGTCCGGGCTGGGCGGGCTCACGGCCTCGACTGCGCCGGGGCGGTTTTCGTCGGCGGGCGCGCGCGGCTGGGCCGGGGTGGTCGAGGCGGTGTCGCTGACCGGGCCGTGGCCTGCGGCAGCGGCGGCCAGCGACTGGAATTCGGCATCGGTCATGGTCGCGACCTCGGCCATGCGCACGGCCTCCAGCGGCTGCGGCCGGAACAGCGCGCCGCCGACCAGCGCCGCGCCCAGAAGCGAGGCATGCGCCACGCCCGAGACCCAGTAGCCGATGCGATCCGCGCGTTCCATGGGCTCAGCCATTCCCGCCAGCGCCGGCGCCCGCGTCCATGCGCGGCCCGCCGGCATCGGTGACCAGCACGATATTGTTGAAGCCGGCGGCATTCAGCGCGCCCATGACCTGCATGACGCGGGCATAGGGAATGGCGCCGTCGGCACGCAGGTAGATCTTGTCGCTCTGGCGCTCCTCGGCCACGGCGCGCAGGCGCGACACCAGCTCGTCCTCGGGCACTTCCGAGGTCATGACCAGGATCGGCCCCTCGGGCGTGATCGAGACCGCGAGCGGCTCCTCGGGCTCGGCCGGCACCGCCTGGGCGGCGGTCTTGGGCAGTTCCAGCGGCACGCCCACGGTCAGAAGCGGCGCCGCGACCATGAAGATGATCAAGAGCACCAGCATCACGTCCACGAAGGGCGTGACGTTGATTTCCGCCATCGGCTGGCTGCGGGCGCGGCCCCGGCCCTTGCGTCCGCGCTTGACGACCCCGGCGCCCATCTATTCGTCGTCCAACTGGCGCGACAGGATGGTCGAGAACTCGTCCGCGAAGGATTCGTAATTCCCGGTGATGCGGTCGCTGTCGGTGCTGAGCTTGTTGTAGAAGATCACCGCAGGAATGGCCGCGAGCAGGCCCAGCGCGGTCGCGACCAGCGCCTCGGCGATCCCGGGCGCCACCACGGCGAGCGAGGTGTTCTGCGAGATGGCGATCTCCTCGAAGGCGGTCTTGATGCCCCAGACGGTGCCGAACAGCCCGATAAACGGCGCGGTCGAGCCGACGGTGGCGAGGAAAGGCAGCCCGCCGGTCAGCCGGTCGTTCTCGCGGTTGATCGCCACGTTCATGGCGCGGTCGATGCGCGCGGTGGCGCCGGCGATCAGGTTGCCGTCGTCGCGATGGCTGCGGCGCCATTCGGTCATGCCGGCGGAAAAGATCCGCTCGGCCGCGCCCGAGGGCGTGTCGCCGATGCGGTCGTAGAGATCCTCGAGCGGTTGGCCGGACCAGAAGGCGCGGTCGAAACGGTCGGCGTCGCGCCGGGCGGCGGCATAGGTGATGAATTTCTGGATGATGATCGACCAGGCCCAGAACGAGGCCAGGATCAGGATCACCATGACGATCTGCACGGTCAGCGAGGCGCGTGCGAACAGCGCGATCAGCGAGAAATCGACCGGCTGCCCGGCTCCGGCGAGTTGTTCCATGGAATGTGGCCTGTCCTTTGGGCCGCTGCGGCGCGGCTTCTGCCTTGGGCAAGTAGCAGAAGCCCGCCTGCGGCAAAACCCTGCCGGTGTCAAATCTGCGTCAAGTGCCGCAGGGGCTGGCGCGCGGCCCCGGGCCGCATTGACCCGCGCGCGCGATCTGGCTAGCACGGCACCTGGCGGCATCTTGCCGCCCCGCACGGATATTAGCGCAGAATTTACAGTTTCGCGGCATGAACCGGCAGGCGGCCGCGACCCGGTCGCCGCCACCATCGCCAACCGGAACGGAGGCCCGGCATGCAACCGACATCATCCCGCCCCTCGGGCAGGGCGTTTTCGCAGACCTACCGCATCTATTACGCCGATACCGATGCCGGCGGCATCGTCTATCACGCCCGCTACCTGGAGTTCGCCGAGCGCAGCCGGGCCGAGATGCTGCGCCAGGTCGGCCACCCGCTGGTCGGCCCGGCGGGCGAGCAATTCGTGGCCCGGGCGGCGGCGCTGTCCTGGCAGAAGCCGGCGCGGCTGGATGACTTGATCACCTGCGAGACTTCGGTGATGCAGGCGCGCGGCGCCAGCATCCGCATCCGCCACGCCTTCTTCCGGGGGGAAGAGGCGCTGGTCGAGATCCAGATCGACCTTGTCCACGTCAACAGCGCGATGCGGCCGACGCGGGTGCCCGACGCGCTGCGCGCGCGGCTGGCGCCGTTCCTGGAAAGCCCCGCACCCGGCGCCTAACGCTCGGTTGCACCCTTGCCGGCGAGGATGCGGTCGCGGAACTTCTCGATCCGCGCCACCCGGGTCGCGGATTGCCGGGCCTGGTTCAGGTTGAAGAAATAGCTTCTCTGCCGTCCCGGGGTCAGGGCGTGGAAGGCCTCGGCCAGCTCCGCGTCGGCATCCAGCGCCTCGGCCAGCTCGTCCGGCATCTCGATCCGGCTTTCCGGCTTCGGCGGCTTGGTCCCGGCCTCGGCGTGGTCCATCAGCTGCCGCAGATAGGCCCGGATCACCGGCGCCAGCGCCGCGACCTGCGCCGGGTCGGTGAAGCGGATCGTGCCCGGCGTGGCGCTGTTCGGCCCCTGCGGCTCGAGCACGCCCTCGGTATCGCGAAGCAGGCCCGGATTCATGAAGCTCAGCCGGAAATCGCCCCGCAGCGCCCCCAGGATCGCGATATTGCGCCCGGCATGCCTATAGACCGGATGCGCCCATTTCACCGTCTCGGCCAGGCCCATCTCCAGGCAGAGCCGGCGCAATGCGACCAGCCCCTCGTTCCAGACCAGGGCCGAGCAATCCGGGGTCGCAAAGCGGGCACAGCGGCCGCAGCCCCTGGTGAAGAAATCCCCGACCTCGGTGATCATCGCCATGCGCCGTTCCTCCCTGCCCTGTCGACCGCCGTGGATCCGCGCCAGGATCCGGCGCCGTCACAACATAGAGCAGGATGGCCGCATTTCCATGCAGGACGCGGCGCGTCCCGCATGGCGCGCGGGCCCGAGCCTTACAGCCCCTTCGAGCGATAGGTGCTGGCCACGCGCTCGATGGCGACGATATAGGCGGCGACGCGCAGGTCGGTCACGTCGTTGCGGCTGTGCCACAGCTCGCGCATCGACTGATAGGCCGTCCGCATCGTGTCATCCAGCCCCGAGCGCACCAGCGCCAGCTCGTCCGAGCCGGTCAGGAACTTTTCCTTGAAGTTCGGCTTCAGTTCCCAGCCCAGGCCCCGGTCGGCCGAAAGCCGTTCCAGCTCCGCCACCAGCAGGCGCGAGCGCGCCTCCTCGGCCCGGCGCTGCATGCGGCCGAAGCGGATATGCGACAGGTTCTTGACCCATTCGAAATAGCTGACGGTCACGCCGCCCGCGTTGGCATACATGTCGGGGATGATCAGCACGCCCTTGTTGCGCAGGATCTCGTCCGCGCCGAAGGTGACGGGGCCGTTCGCCGCCTCGACGATCAGTCGGGCCTTGATGCGGTCGGCATTGCCGAGATGGATCACCCCCTCCATCGCCGCCGGGATCAGGATGTCGCAGGCATGCTCCAGCACCGAGGCGCCATCCTCGACATAGGTGGCATTGGGGAAGCCGCGCACGCCGCCGGTCTCGGCGATCCAGGTCTTCAGCGCCTCGATGTCGAGGCCGCGCTCGTCGATGACCGCGCCGTCGCGCTCGATCACGCCCACTACCTTCACGCCATCCTCCTCGGACAGGAACTTGGCGGCGTGATAGCCGACGTTGCCCAGGCCCTGCACCACGGCGGTCTTGCCCTCGAGCGCGCCCTCCAGGTTGGCCAGCGTCACGTCTTCCTTGTGGCGGAAGAATTCGTGCAGCGCGTATTGCACGCCGCGGCCCGTCGCCTCGACCCGGCCGCGGATGCCGCCCGAGTTCAGGGGCTTGCCGGTGACGCAGGCCTTGGCGTTGATGTCGGTGGTGTTCATGCGCGCATATTGGTCGACGATCCAGGCCATCTCGCGCTCGCCGGTGCCCATGTCGGGGGCGGGCACGTTCTGGGCCGGGTTGATCAGGTCGCGCTTGATCAGCTCATAGGCGAAGCGGCGGGTGATCTGCTCCAGCTCATGCACCTCCCATTGCCGCGGGTCGATGCAGAGCCCGCCCTTGGAGCCGCCGAAGGGGGTCTCGACCAGCGCGCATTTGTAGGTCATCAGCGCGGCCAGCGCCTCGACCTCGTCCTGGTGGACGGAAAGCGCATAGCGGATGCCGCCCTTGACCGGTTCCATATGTTCGGAATGGACCGAACGGTAGCCGGTGAAGGTCTCGATCTTGCCGCGCAGCCGGACACCGAAGCGCACGGTATAGGTCGAGTTGCAGACCCGGATCTTTTCGGCAAGACCCGGCGACAGGTCCATGTGCCGCACGGCACGCTGGAACATCAGGTCGACGGATTCGCGGAAGCTGGGCTCGCTGTCTAGGGGCATGGTCGGGGGTCTCCTGCGGCTGACGCCTGGGCGGTCCGTCCAGCATAGCGCCGGATCGGTGTTTGTGGCCAAGGATTTAGAGGCAGTGCTTCGGAAAGGCCAATGCCGATCGGGGCTTGGTCATTCCGTTTGCGCATAGATTAATGCGATGACGTTCCGGCCACGGGGCCGAAGGCCGCGCTGCGGGGGCGGTTTCCAGATCCTTGCGCACGATGTTGTCGAGCATCGCGTCCGCCAGCAGGCGCTTCAGTCCGACCATCGACAGTTTGCTCGCCAGTTCGGCTTCTTCAGGAGAAAGCTTCTCGGCCCAGCCAGGCGATTCCGCCTCGCTCTTGGCCGCCCTGCCGCATCGCGAGACACCCTACCGCCGTCAACGCTGATAGTCGTACTCGAGCTTCCTGAATACCCGCAGGACAAGCGCGGCATCATCAAGAGGCAGTTTCCGTGATTAAAAGAGCAGAACTATCCGCCTCTCATCATCGGGTGGCAATAATCACAAAGATTTTCCGCTTGCGCGGAAAATTTCCGAACAATATCAACTACAGGCCGGGTGGATCGACAGTTCGTCCTGCCCTTTTTCTCAGATAGCGTTACCTCACCGCGCCCATGAAAAAGCCGGCGCGTGGCCGGCTTTGTCAGATAATGGGTTTACGCGACGTCGGCGCGTCTAAAGATCATTGTGCTCTGCAATCCCAAGGGGAGTGGGAGTGCACCGTTGGAGATTTGATAGTTGAACTTATCGTCAGGGGATCGACCCGACCGTTCGATCAGCTCAGTCAGGGAAATATGCACCGCCTGAAACTCCTCAAAAGATTTTTTGCAGCTGTATTTCCCACCTCGGATACCTGCGCTCTTGCGTGTCGTCGGTGGAGCAAGAAAGCCTGCCTGCCTCAAGCGATAAACTGTGGGTCTGCTGATCTTTAGAATTCGCGCGACGCTCCATGAAGATACAACGGGTTCTTGGGGTTTGCTGTAGATACCGTGCAAGGAGCTTGGATCGACCCGGAATGCTCTAAAGTTGTCGGCGCATTCTCCCTCAAAATACAGCGGGATACGGCACTCAAGGATGAGCTTTGTGAGTACCGCAATCGCTACACCACGCCTGCAAGCTGCTGTTGAGACATCAATAAGATAGTTGTTCGCCCCTGCGGGCTTTGCCAGCCTCCGTAACTGTTCCAGGAATGCTTTCAAATCTTCTTGCCGGTAGATTGTCGACCTTTTCCCATATTCGGATTGCTTTGGGATGAGGCCATGGCGTGCAAGCCGCGCAAGCACCACTGTTTCAACTCCAATCTCTTTCGCAGCTTCTTTTGCACTGATGCGTGCTCCGAGCTCTGCGATGATGTCGGTCAGCATGGCAGTCGGAATATATCGCGTCAGTGTGTAAAATCTGTCGCTGGCGTGCGGTTTTGCCATTCCCAAAGTGACCAGTTTCTGGCCGAGCCTATGGTGAGGGATGCCGAACACCTGCTTTGCCGTCGAGAATGAGTGCAACAGTTGCTCAGGGCAATGCTTGCCGAGGACAGTCGAACCCACCGTAACCGGAAAGTTTTTAAAAATGAAATCCCGGACAATGTCACGCACGACATCAAAATCCCGGTCATCGTCGCGAAAGCGCAGCCAATCGAAGAATACGCCGTAGTGTGAACGGTAACGTTTTTCCCCGACTGGATGCGAATCTTGAATTTCCTTGAGCTTTTGACGCAACGCCTCCGGACCCCCGCGAAGGATGCTCAAGCCAGCGGTGCCGGCCGCTGCCCATTGCGCGTCGGCAAGTTCCGCTCGCTTTACCCTTGGTCCCAAGGTCAGAAGCGCGCCAAGCATCTCGCAAGTCTGCGCTGCAATATGAAACGGCAAGCGGTCCAGCCAGCTTTTTCCGGGTCCGGTCAGGATTCGATCGGTCAAATACCGCTCCAGTTCCGGATCCTGAGACGCAGCCAAATCACCAGCTGTTGGTTGAAACCCGTCGAGCATGGGGACGTGATCAAAACAATCATTGCCGTTCTTTGGCTTGGGAACTGCAACGAGATGGCGCCCGTGCTTCACACAGGTGCGGATCGCCGCGAGTTGCCAGACCCCATGATGGACGATTTCTGTCGTGTTGCGCACCTCGCTGATACACATGGGGCAAATCCGAAGCGTTGTCCGTATGAACCCCGTGAATTTGATGCGTTCGTTTCCGAGTCGAAACCTACCCGGTTCAATCAGGGAAGGTGTTGCCGCTTGCAGCGGGACGGGATCGATATCGCCCAGAACTGCCAACCTTTGGATTTCGACCGGATCGCCGTTTACAAGCGCGAAGTAGTCGATCCCAACGTCCGAGCAGAAGGCGATCAACCGGGGCACGCCATTCCGCCGAGCCAGGCGAGAGGCGAAGGATGTCGCGGATTCCCCCACGATCGTGGGGACTGTCAACGGTAACGGTTTTGTTGCCGTGAACATCAACATTTCTCCCGTGAGAAGACCTGCCGCGCATCAATCCGGTAAAAATCGGGGATGATGAACGGATTGAATGAATCGTCGCAAGCGGTCCGCAGGTGATAGGCGCGGGCAAAATCCTGCGATGCCAGCTGGCGGGCACCGTTGAGGAAGGCCTGTTCGATGGCCGCCAGCGTCAGTTCGATGACCAGGCCGAACTGATTGGCTGCCGCGTGGATCAGCCGTTCACCATGTGCAAGTTCGACAATGCCGGGGGCTGGCGGTAGTCCGGCGCGCTTGCAGTAGTTTTCCACGAGATCCAGCACGTCATTGCCATGCGCGGCCGGCGACAGGCTGTTGAAATGCACCGTCTGCATCCGCCGCGCCAGTTGTGGGTCATGGTTCAGGATGTCCTCCAGCTCCGGCGTCCCAGAGAGGATGATCCCGACGGGCCAGTCTGGATCGGTCATCAGGGTTTTCAGCATCGAGGCCACGGCATTCAACTCGTGCTTCGTGCCCCGGGATGCCAGATCCTGCGCCTCGTCCAGATGAACGAACAGCACCTGCCGTTCCTTCAGGTGATGACGGACCAAATCCCAGATGTACCAGGCCTGCCGCTCCGAGCTGATCTGATAGCCCAAGGCGCGCAGCAAGGTGTAGCCGACGAATTTCAACGTCGCCGGCGATGGCACGCGAAGGCTGATGATCGGCGCATCCCAATGGCGGGTCGTTGACAGCTGCTGGCCAACACCGGAAAGCAGGTGGTGCATCGCCGCGCTTTTCCCGGTGCCCGAGGGGCCGGACAAGGCGAGCCCATGGGCTTCGCTTGATCGGCCTGCGTCAAGATCGGATAGGCGCTTGGCGACCAGCATGGCAAAGCGCGCCTCAAGCGGCTCGAACCGTTCGTGATGGATGAAATGCTCCCGAAGTGCGGCAATTTTCTCGGCGGCGTTACGAATGATGTCATTGCTCATCGTCGAATCTCCAGCGGTTCCGGCGTTCACGCGCGGGCGGTGATTGGTCATGGTGGTCAGTGAGGTTCTCGGATGGCCCACCTGCACGCGGCACGATCTGGATGCCGTCAGAGAGAGGCTCGGAAGAAGGCCGGGCATGCCCGAGGCGCTCGGCATCGGAGCGCAAGGGGAAGTGCAGTGCGGATTGATTGCGCTCCACGTCTAGGTCGGTGACGCGGAACGACGTCAGTTCACGCAGCACAAAAGCACGCCGGTTGATTTCCGAAATCCGCTCAATCGCTCGGCGGACCATGGGTGCATCCAGTTCGGCATCCCGTTGGTGCTTGATGCGGAGTGTCCGGGTGACTTCTTGAAGCTCGTCATAGCTGATACCGTCGAAGCCGCTCTGGTTGGCCATGGCGGGATGCCATGTCGCACCCACCTTGACGGCGATCCAGCCGATATCGCGCAGATCTGCGCGGATTTCGACATTGCGTTCCGGCGCATGCAGGAAAGCCTCGCGCAACGCCTCGCAGCTATAGGTCAGGCCCGCGAACAAAACGCCATCGCCGCGCAACTTGCGCCGCAATGGCCTGCCGAAAGCCTTGCGCAAGGCCAGACCATCGGGAACCGGCGGCGTGCCGTGTTCGGCGACCAGGCGCGACCACGCCTGATTGGGCGTCTCTCCACCCAGCGATCCGTGGGGTTGATTGTGATAGATGTCGACGACATAGGTCAGCAGGATCGTGATCAGGTCGTCGTCGCAGAGGCACGCCAACTGCTCCGACGGATAATCGCCGCGCTCAACGGTATCGAAGAAGGTCCGGCCGACCAGAAGGGGCATAAGCTGGTGCCCATAGGTTCGGAAGAAGGTTTCGATATGACCGCGCAGCCAAGGCAGGCCAGCAGGCGGAAGATGCGCGGTGATGCCGAGCGACGAGACTGTCCCCTGAAATTCGTCGGAAACGAAGGCGCCGCCCTGGTCCGTCACCAATGTCCCGATACCCCCATGATGGTGCCAGGTGCTTTCGCATCCTGCCGCATGCGCGATCGGCGTCTTGTCGACGAAATGTCGCGCAGCGCCTTGATCGCATCGCCCGAGTTTGGCGTCTCGGCCAGACGCATGGAGAGAATACACCGGGTCGTACAATCAATAGCGACATATAGCCACCGGCGCCCGGCCTCGAACCGTGCCTGCCTCTCTGCGGGGAGATGGTCCCAAATGCCGGACAATGTCAGTAGTGAGATCACATCGAGGCGGTTTTCGTCCATTTCGACACGTTCCAGCGGCTGCTGGACGTCAGGGCCATTCTCGTAAAGCGTGAATCTGGCATTTGCCGCCGCGGTGCCGAATCGCTTGGCATGTACATAGTATGGATCGGCCTGGGCAAGACGGCGCTTGATGGTTTGGCGCGACGGCACAACCAGTTCGGGCAGGCCAGCTTCAACCCGACGACGGTTTTCGCGGCGGAAGAGCTCCAGCGTGTCTGCAACGGCCTGCGTTCTGGTTGGGCGTTGCGTGTCGGCATAGATTTCGATGACCTGGTTCATCAACGCCTCAGTGCGATGACACCAGCGCGGCTTGCGATTGCCGCAGCGATGCATCTCCGGAATCAGCACTACCGCCGAATATCCGGCCCGTTCATAGCGCCGCACCCATCCGAGGCCTGTCCGGCTACAGGGAAGCTGGCGGGTGATGATGTCGGCGCCCGGCCGAACGACCCTGCCGCTGGCCGGCCCCTCACCAACGCGGCGCTGGATTTCGGCGGCCAGCCTCTCACGCGCTTTCAGATATCCATCATGCGTCCGGTTGATAAGACCAAGCGATTCCAGGTACAGAAACGCGTCGCAGAAGGCCTTGCACCAGAGCACGAACCGCCGAACCGACTCGCGCAACTCATTGACGACATCAACCGGCTTGCGACTGCGTATCTCTTGCGCCGAACGATCGGAATAGCCTGCAATATAAGTGGTATCCGGTCGACGCAGCAACTCGGCCAGTTCCTCATGGGAATACCACTCGGTGATTCCGGGCTGCCCAACACGCTCGAACAGACCGCCCTTGTCGTCGATCTCCAGCGGGCGCATCGCAATGCCCGCCGTGGTGATCAGATCGGATTTGGAGAAACGGAACCGGATCGTCATACCGCCACCTCCGTCAAAACGGGACGGGTCCGGGCAAGTTGGCGTGCGGCCGCCGCGGCGGCCGCGCGGTCAAGATGATGGTCGGTGATCAGCATCACCCGATCGGCAAATTGCTTTGGTGTCGCGGCGGCCACCCTCTCCAACTCGGAGAGAAAGTTGCGCGCAATTACTCGCTGCATCGGTTTCACCGCCACGGCGATGCGTTGGCCATCCGTCTTCGTCACGAGAAAATCGAAGATATGCTTGGCCGGACGGCCATCACGACCAACATAATGCACGACCGGCGGCTGGTCCCAGATGTGCTGGATATCGTCACGCACCAAGGTCAGGCACAGGAAGGCATATTCCAGCACGCTTTCGAACTGCAGGATGCGCGGTCGGGGAAAGCCTGGCAGCTTGGCGACCATGGCGCCCCGGAGACTTGCCCGGGATCGGCGCGATATCGTGCGGGTCGCATGGCTCGGTTCCGGCCCGCGATAGATCAGGTTTTGGTTCATGATGTTCGGAGCGCGGCGGCCACCGCCTCATCGGCGGTGACGGGGCGATCTCCCCCTTTTGGACGTGTTGAACAGCCCTGCCGGCCACCGCGACCGGCAGGTTGACTTTTTGTTCGACTCGGGGGATGAATGAGGTGTCGCGACCAAACGACAACCAAAAGGGGCGCCTGTGTCAGCAGGGGCCCTTTTTCATATCCCGTTGTCAGCTATGTCCGGTCTTGACGCCCTCCTCTGCCTCGTAACGATCAGGAAAGAGCAGCTGCGGGGTGGTCCCAAGCTGGTCAGCGATTTCGCGCTGCACACGATGCGACCGGCGGTAGCCTTGGCTGACCACGGTCACGCTGCTTTGCGAGATGCCGAGCGACCGGGCGATCTTAGCCATCGACGAACCTACCAGCCGAAGCCGGCATTTGAGGATTTCATGGCCCTCGAGATCGACCTTCATCGGGATGCAAGTCCTTGGTCTGCAGAGTTGCGCTGCGAATCAGAGATTCGGAAAATCTCCATCTATGCAACAACTTCTGCGTTGGCTCTCATTTTTGCAGAGTTTGACCGGTAATACATCCGGCCAAGCTGAGAATTCACCACGACGCTCGGCTTATTTGGTGCTAACTTCACCGATATCCCATGCATATAGGGCGATCGAGACCTTACTGCCTAGCCATCATACATTCCGGAGATTGGGATGATTGGGTTGTCTGAAGAAGAAGTAACCGCTCTCGAGGCCGCCAAAGCGTCTGCGCTCGCCGCTCAGATTATTATTGATCGGCTGGTGAGAAAAAGCCGCGATGCTCGCTTGACCGAGATCCTTGCAAGAAAAACGGCCCGGCCTGCTGCCATGCCGAAGATTTTGCCGGAAAAGATCCCGGAACGACAAGATTTTCCAAAGCCAGCTTCGCGTATGCCACAGCATCCTAAGAATCGCTGGAACTGGAAGCCACCTGCACCACCTGAAACTGCGATCGTTCGTGAGACCTTCGATCTTGTGAAATCATTCGGTGGACTGGCATCCACACATTCGCTTGACCACACTCAAACCAAACGGGCGCTGCGAGAGGCGGGAATTGATATCTGCGAAGAAATCGCGCGGGACGGGGTCGCGGCATCTCTGTCTAGGAGTTGAGCCGTCGCCACGGGGTCGGTCGCGACACCATCGCCAGGTGGATCAGGAAGACGGGTCGCATCGTCAACCCGCGCAACGGCAACCGACGCTACGACGAAGCACTCATCTTGGAAACTTTTAGAGTAACCCGTTCGGTCAACAAGGCAGCCATAGCGGCCGAAGTATCGTGGGCTACCGCGCGCGCTGTTCTCTCACGATCTGGAAAACGGGCGGAAGGGAAATTGAAACCTGTTTCCGTCTCGCGGCCTGGAGGGGGAGTGGCACATCAGTCTTCACCCCATTCCTGATCAAAGAATCGCTTTTCGTTCTCCCAATCGGACGGGCCGCTAAACCCCAGATCCTTCGCGAGTTTCTGAATCTCTGCGACCCGCTTCGCCATCTCGCCTGGCGGATCAGCTGGGAGATCGGTGTGTTCGTGCGGTTTGCTTTCCATAACCCTTCCTGAAACAGTACCGCCACAAGTAATAGCGTCCCTTGGCCGTCCCGCCCTGCATCAGCAACGGCACCCTCCATGTCAGGTGATCTTATCATGGCCCCCTTCAGCGCCAAATATCTTGAAACCGCACTGCCGCCGTGCGGGTATAGCGGGCGGTATGCCGGGGATCGCGATGGCCGAGATAGTCCTGGATCAGCCGCAGGTCACGCCCGGCATGGGCCAGGGTATGCCCGCAGGAATGGCGCAGCATATGAGGATGCACTGCGCCGAGCCCGGCTCGTGCCGCGATGCGGGTCAGGAGATAGTTCACCGCCTGCCGCGTCAGCGGCTGGCCACGCTCCGACAGAAACAGCCAGGGCATTGGATCAGCGCGACCGGTCAGATGCCGACGTAACACCCGAATCTCATCCCCTGCCAGCGGCTGGCTGGTGGAAAGCCCGTGTTTCAGCCGCTGCACCCAGAGTTGGCCAGAGGGCAGATCGAGATCTGTCCGGCGCAAGGCTATTAGCTCGCTGACCCGCAGCCCGTGCCGATACATAGCAGCAGCATGAGATGATCGCGCGCGCCGTGTCGGCCGGACCTGGCCGCAGCCAGCAGGCGCATGACCTCGTCCGGGGTCAGGTAGTCTCGGCGACGCAGGTGCGCATCGACCGGCGTGCTGCTGTCACTCTTGACAAAACGCCGGCCGGTGCGCGGTCGGGTCATGTGATTTTGCCCTGCGATTGCTGGTGCTGACCTCGCCTACTCTTTACAAAACACGCCTTCTGTAAAGAGTGCGCTCTTGTCACACTGAACCGCGCCGGGTTTGCCGGAGGCTGATTTTGGTTAGTTACGCGGCCATGGGTTCAGTTTCCAGAGCTGCGTAGAAGTTGGCCTCGGCTTCTGCTGGCGGGATGTTCCCGATGGGCTCGAGAAGACGACGGTTGTTGAACCAGTCCACCCATTCGAGCGTCGCGTATTCAACGGCTTCCAAGCTTCGCCATGGGCCACGGCGGTGGATGACCTCAGCCTTGAACAGGCCATTGATCGTCTCGGCCAAGGCGTTGTCGTAACTGTCGCCGACGCTGCCCACCGAGGGTTCGATACCGGCTTCCGCCAAGCGCTCAGTGTAGCGAATAGACAGGTATTGCGAGCCCCTGTCGCTGTGGTGAACCAGCCCCATGCCCTTTCCGGGGCGGCGATCATGCACCGCCTGTTCCAAGGCATCGAGAACGAACCCCGCATGCGCCGAACTGCTGACGCGCCAGCCAACGATCTTGCGAGCATAGGCATCGATGACAAAGGCGACATAGACGAACCCCTTCCAGGTGGCGACATAGGTGAAATCCGATACCCAAAGCATGTTCGGGGCCGGAACGCGGAACTGGCGGTTCACCTTGTCCAGCGGA